>CAIPJU010000198.1 GCA_903865465.1 uncultured Bacteroidota bacterium | reverse complement strand
CGGCTCACCGACAGCGAGGTATTTGGATTTTCACAGGTAAATTCCGAACACTGCCGTCACAAGATATTCAACGGCACATTTGTTATTTCAGGGGAAGAAAAAGAATCTACACTCTTTCAGATGATAAGGGAAACAACCAATGAGAATCCAAATAAAGTTGTTTCGGCCTATAAGGATAATTGCGCATTTCTTCAGGGACCTGTGGTTGAGCAGTTTGCACCTGCCACCCACGACAAATCAGATTATTTCAAGACTGAAGAGTTTGAATCCGTTCTTTCGCTGAAAGCTGAAACCCATAACTTCCCGACAACGGTAGAACCATTTAATGGCGCAGCAACAGGAACCGGCGGAGAGATCAGGGACAGGATTGCAGGAGGAAAAGGTGCGTTGCCTATAGCAGGAACTGCTGTTTATATGACCTCATATCCGCGTCCTGACGGAGGACGTCCGTGGGAAAACGAAACTACCGGGCGACAGTGGCTCTACCAGACTCCTGAAGATATCCTTATCAAGGCCTCCAATGGTGCAAGTGATTTTGGAAATAAATTCGGACAACCACTTATATGCGGATCTGTATTAACCTTCGAACATTTTGAAAATCTTAAGAAATTCGGATACGATAAGGTTATCATGCTTGCCGGAGGAATAGGAATTGGAAAGAAAAAGGATAGTGAGAAAGATATTCCGGAAGTTGGCGATCTGATTGTTCTCCTTGGAGGCGATAATTACAGGATTGGAATGGGAGGTGGAGCCGTATCCTCTGTCGATACGGGGGAATATCACAGCTCCATTGAGCTTAATGCCGTCCAAAGGGCTAACCCTGAAATGCAGAAACGGGTTTACAATGCAATCAGGGCCATGAGTGAATCGGAAACAAACCCAGTTGTATCAATTCACGATCATGGCGCAGGGGGCCATCTGAACTGTCTTTCTGAACTGGTTGAGGCAACAGGTGGAAAAATAGATATAAGCCGCTTACCCGTTGGGGATCCTACTCTATCCTCAAGAGAGATAATAGGGAATGAGTCTCAGGAACGTATGGGTTTGATAGTAAAAAGGAAAGATGCTGAAACACTAAAAAATATCTCTGAAAGGGAAAGGGCTCCATTTTATATTATCGGGGAAGTTACCGGCGACCACCAGTTTACATTTTTCAATCCTTCCACAGGTGAAAAGCCAATAGATATAACCCTGGAATCGCTATTTGGGAAACCACCACGGACCATAATGACAGATTCTAAAACCGATTCAGGATACATCAAGCTGCAATATGATCCTCTGAAAGTCCATATCTATCTCGAACAGGTTTTACAGCTCGAAGAGGTAGCCTGCAAAGACTGGCTTACAAATAAGGTCGACAGGTCTGTTACCGGACGAATTGCAAAGCAGCAATGTGCAGGTCCGCTACAGCTGCCGCTCAATAATCTTGGTGCGATTACTCTTGATTACAAAGGAATTAAAGGATTTGCGACATCAATTGGCCATGCCCCCGCTTCAGGATTGGTTGATCCGGCGGCAGGATCTGTTCTTTCAATTGCCGAAGCCCTGACAAACATCATCTGGGCCCCGCTGGTCGATAAACTTGAGAGTGTATCCCTTTCAGCCAACTGGATGTGGCCATGTAAAAACCAGGGAGAAGATGCAAGGTTATATTCAGCAGTTGAGGCCGCACGCGATTTTGCTTTGGCGCTGGGCATTAATATTCCTACTGGAAAAGACAGCCTCTCGATGACTCAGAAATATAGCAATGATGTAGTATATTCTCCTGGAACGGTAATCATCTCTGCGGCCGGTGAAGTCAGCGACATCAGGAAGATCGTAGAGCCTGTAATTGTCAATGATTCTTCGACCAGCCTGATTTATGTTGATATGAGCTGTGATGAATTCAAAGCCGGAGGAAGCAGTTTTGCCCAGGTTCTGAATACTCTTGGCACTGAGGTACCCACCGTGACAGATCCTGAATATTTCAAGACTGTTTTCGATACAATACAGGAACTTATTTCGGATGAAAAGATTCTTGCGGGTCATGATATATCGGCAGGAGGAATGGTAACAACTCTCCTTGAGATGTGTTTTTCAAATACTTCAGGAGGAGTATCGGTTAATTTTTCAGCTCTTGATGAGAGAGATACCATAAAAATTCTCTTTAGCCAGAATCCGGGGATAATAATACAGGTTAGTGAATCGGATGAAGAAGAGGTGGAAGAGAGACTCCTTGAGAACGGAATTTCATTCTGTTCAATTGGAAATCCGGTTGAAGAAAGGTCCCTTTTTGTCAGCAACTTTGATAAGGCCCTGAAATTTGATATAAACATGCTTCGCGAGAAATGGTATAAAACCTCATACCTTTTAGACAGGAGGCAGAGTGGCAGTGAGTGCTCCCTGGAAAGGTTAGAGAATTACAGGCATCATGAACTCCACTACAAAATAAAGGACTTTAACGGAGCCTTTGTTTCACCACGTATAGCTCAAGCGGAAAAGAAAGAGTCGGGAATCAGGGCTGCAATAATCAGGGAAAAGGGTGTAAACGGCGATCGCGAAATGGCATATGCCCTTTATTATGCCGGCTTTGATGTTAAGGATGTACACATGACTGACCTTATAACAGGCAGGGAGACCCTCGAAGATATCAACATGATTGTATTCGTTGGAGGCTTTTCAAATTCCGATGTACTCGGTTCAGCCAAGGGCTGGGCAGGAGCATTTCGTTACAATGAAAAGGCAAAATCAGCTCTTGAAAAGTTCTATGGAAGGAAAGACACTCTTTCGCTGGGTGTGTGCAATGGTTGTCAGCTTATGGTTGAACT
>CAIPJU010000197.1 GCA_903865465.1 uncultured Bacteroidota bacterium | reverse complement strand
TGGAAGGCGACAGCAGTGGAAGCAGATTTTGTCGGAGAACTTACTATAAGATTTATTCCGGGCCAGGAAGCTTTTAATGACTTGAAAAAGGAGGCTGTATTTTCATGTACACGCATTCCCGTAGTAAAGTGCATTGTTCCTCCAGCTGCATTTGACTTGACCAAAAAACCCTGTCCCGGTTGCAAATATGCCTGATCGATAATCGGCAGAGCCGATGTAAATCCAGAGTTTCCTATAACTTTATAATAGTTAACACCTGTTACCCTCACAGCCGGTTCATCCCATAGATAAAGCACAGCATAGCTGGGATCAAACTGAGCCGAATTGTATGTAAGAAAATTGTCGCTTGTGTTTGTTGCATCGCTGCGTACTGCTATTGAGCATGGGAATGGGTTTCCGACACTATTCCATCCGTTACCTAATCTGGTAAGAGGCACATCAGTTGTGGCTGCATTCAGTGACCCGTAAATCGAAACGGCAGCATCCGTTGTATGTCTTAAAAGATAGCCTGTTCCAACTGATAAACTTCCGGTCGCAGGATTTGTATAATATACCCATCCTCCGGTCTGTTCAGCATAATACATCATACCGTAGTTGTTGCCGCTCGTGGGTATAGTGTTTGAAAGGTCAGTAAGAAAGACAGGAATACTCTGACCTGAGACAGGAGAAGATATAATATGCCATCTGTCTTTGGTCATATATCTTTTAAATGTTGCACTTACTCCGGGTGTGCTGTTTATCAGCGATCCGGTGCCGGTTGCATCTGAACCTATGACCAATCCCGCGGTGCCAGCATTGTTTGTGAAAGTCCCTGAAACCGTCAGATTTTTGGCAGGCGGGACCAAAAAACTGCAACCGTTACCAATTGTAAAATTACCATCTACCAGCATTGGGCCGTTCACGCTGGTCGAAGCTGACCCGGATAAAGCTATATCTCCGAGGATCTCAAGAGCAGTCGAAGGCATAGCTTTTGTTCCGCTGCCACTCAGGATCAGGTTGTAATAACGGTTTGAAGAAGGATTTGGAACTGTAACTGTCTGACTGCCTCCATTGTATTCAACCGTGGAAATTCCCTCATTTATTGTGTTAAGTATGCCATTAATTATCAGGTTACCGCCGATACCAATTCTACTTTGGTTTGACATTGATAATGTTGCACCGGTATTAATTGTTAAATCATAAAAGTCAGTTGTCCCGGTTATGGTAGCGGCAGTGTTTGTAAATAAGACCTTGCTGTTGCCGTGGTTAAAATTGCCGCCGCTGTTATTCCAGGCACCGTTACCACCATTGATGGTCATTTGTTCATTTGATATTGCATTTAAAATGCCATTATTTTCGATGGTCATGGTTTTTATCTCTGTGAAAGCAGGCAAAGTCGGTGAGTACAGCGTTGTTGATGCATCCGGTATAATGACAGTGGACGATGAGGAGAGTGCTCCTGTGGGAGTCCAGTTTTCAGGAGTGGTCCAGGCAGAACTTTGTGATCCATTCCAGGTATATGAAGTCAATTCTGATTTTGAAAGGGTGTTTTCCAGCTTACCAAAATCTGTTGGAAAGTAACCGATATTTATATTGGCGATTGTAACCCAGTTATCAGCGTAATCAAAATTTGATCTTCCCCATTCAAACTAGCCCGAAGGAGGACCCGGCGTCCCATTTGTCCATTGTACAAGCTCGTTTTCATTATTCCCGTTCAATTCAGAATCAAGATAGTGAGTAGTAATGGCTGCAATACAATTAACACCTCCTGTCTGAACAAAATCGAATATCCTTTTTACTGAAGTAGTTTTCCACGATGGAGCTGTTCCTATGCTAATCTTTGTCCGTATCTGTGAAGGGTATGTTCCTCCTTCTGCAAATGATATTGTTGTAAACTGGTTCCCGAATGAATATGGTGTATTAGGAGCAAATGAAGTCCTTTTAACAATTCCTGTTACATCACCAGCTCCTATGGTTGTGGCATTTGTACCCATTGTAAGCGTTGTATAGGCAGAGCCATTCCACATGTCGAGGCTTCCTTTGGTCGCAGATGGATTTACGCTCTGCAAATTAAGCGGGCCGGTTACAGTAAAATCACCGGCTGACGTTATGCCACCGATACCGTTAATGGTTAAGTTATTTACATCCCCGTTAAAAAATGACAAAGGCAGATTAATGGCATTTGTGTTTGTAAATGCAATGGTTGCACCGGTATTATTTGCATCAATATTTCCGCCACTTCTGGCAGGCGAGCTTCCGGCAATTGTTAAAGTATTGGCTCCCAGGCTAAATGTTCCTGATGATAAATCCAACTGCCCGTTTATAACCATGTTCTGATTCCCAAGTGTCACACCTCCTGACCTGTTAACAGTCAAATTATTGATTGAGGGCAATCCGCTGAAAAGATCGCTCGTCAATATAATTGCTTCAGTGCCGCCAAAGCTCAGTGATGAGGTGGACCCAGCTTCAATGTAACCGGATGTTTTACTAATTGTACCGTTAATTCCAAGGGTATTTGAGCCAAGGTTTAAATTTCCATTTGTAAGCGTGAGGACATTATTTACATTTACACTGGCTAGCATTTTAACTCCGTTACTGTTGTTAATTGTTAAGTTATCAAAACTGCTTGGAACGCTGCCTAATATTGACTGGGCCGAAGTACCGTTAAAAGTAATTGTACTTCCTATAGAGGCATTAAATATGCCGCTATTGTCAAAGTTTCCTCCAATTGTATGATTAATAATTCCGCTGTTGAAAGTTGAACCGTTTCCAATAGTTAAATTTCCGCCTACAGTCATTGCGGAGCCGGCTGTAGCATTGGCTGTACCGGATGTTGAAAAATCTCCGGCAATGGATAAAGGAGTTCCCGGAAGTGTTTTCGTTCCGCTCCCGCTTAAAATTAGATTGTAGTATCCGGGCGTCAGTCCGTTTGGATTAATTACAGTCTGATCAGCGCCATTGTATTCGATCGTATTTGGTAGCAAAGCTGCCCGTAAGATACCTGTTCCCTGAAGTAAAAGCGTTCCTGCAATCCGCATAATATTGTCCGTTCCGGGGGTCAATGCAGCTCCGTTTGCAATTGTAACATTATAGAAATTGGTCGGATCAGCCATCGTGGCATTAGTACTGGTAAATATAACTGTACTTGTACCAGGATTGAACAAGCCCAGATTCAGCCAGGCTCCGATGCCACCGGCAATTGTAAGCGTTGTTGCCGATCCTCCTTCAAGTATCCCCCCGCTTTGTATCGTTATTGTATTCACAGAAGCTGAAGGGCTATCAGGCAGAATAGGACCATGCAGGGTGGTGGCTGCATCGGGGATAACTATATCGCTGGTTAATAACGGAACAATACCGGATGACCAGTTATTCGGATCATTCCAATCTGAGCTGGGTGTCCCCTGCCAGGTATAATTCGCAGATTCTTTATTTGATAAGCCCCAGAGGTGGCTATTGAAAGAAGTGTCAAAATAGTCAATCCTTCGATTGGAAATTGCAACCCAGTTATCAGAGGTGTTTTGGTTTGCTTTACCATGTTCTTCTGTTTTGGGGATTGAGACGTGATAATCCCAGATTATAAGGTTACTTTCTGTATTGGATTGAAGTTCACTATCAAGATAATGCAAGCTTAAGGTAACTGTAGTACCAGTACCTCCAGTACGAATAATATCATAAGTTCGCTTGACGGCGGTTGATTTCCATGAAGGAGCTGTGCCTATCCCTATTTTAAAACTGATATCCGTTGGCATTGTTCCACCGGCGGCAATGGTCATTTTTGTAAACTGGTTACCAAAAGTATAATCAGTACTGGCAACAAACGAGGTGCGTTTAACAATGCCTGTAACATCACCTGTTCCATCAGTAAGAGCATTTGCTCCCATAGTCAGGGTTTTAATTACAGCGCCATCCCACATATCAAGACAGCCTTTTACAGCTGAAGGATTCTGACTCAGCAAATTTAGGACTCCGTTTACAGTAAAATCGCTGGTTGCAGTAATGCCCCCTGATCCGTTTATTGTTATATTATTAACAGAAACGCTAAAGATTGTTGATGGAAGAGTAATCGGGCTTGAATTAGTAAAAGCCAGCTCTGCGCCTGCATTTCCTGCATCAATAGCTCCGGATGTAACTACAGGCGAACTTCCTGATATTGTCAATGTATTTGAACCAATAGTCAGTGTACCGCTGGTCAGGGTCAGTAAACCGGCTATATTGACAGAACCTCCAAGAGAGATTCCATTTGTCCGGTTCAGGGTCAGGTTATTAAGCGATACGGCAGGCAGGGTAGTAGCCGGCCCGCTTCCTCCAATGTTTATATTGGTTGAACTCCCGCCTGTTAGTGTGCCGGCGGTTTCTGATATTGTCCCATTCAGAGTTAATGTGTTTGCTCCGATGGTAAAAGTGCCATTTGTAAGTGTTAACCCTTGTGCAATAGTTAAATTTCCATTAAGTGTCAATCCACTGGAATTGTTAACAGTCAGGGCATCGACTGCAT
>CAIPJU010000196.1 GCA_903865465.1 uncultured Bacteroidota bacterium | reverse complement strand
TGTTTCAATGGAGCCGTTCAAATATTTTCACAACCTGATTGCAATGCCTGTTGTGGCTGTTCTTTTGTTATTGGGTGTTGCTATGGTATTGGTTGGAATCATCCGGCCGCTTACCTGTTTTGTGAAGTGTGGAACCAAAGGGATCTGGCTTTCGGGAATCGGAACCATCCTGACTGTTTTCTCACTCCTTCTTCTGGCAGGATTTAATAATACGGCCTATTATCCCTCAACCTTTGACCTGCAGAGCTCCTTAACAATTCAGAACAGCTCCTCAAGTCATTACACGTTGACCGCAATGAGCTATGTTTCCTTAATGGTCCCATTTGTAATTGCTTATATCTTCTATGCCTGGCGTTCAATTGACAGCAAAAAGATGGATATTGAGGAGATTAAATCAGAGTCGCATGTTTATTGAAAAACATTAGGGTTGAAATTGATATAAAATGACCTCAGCGCGGTCGCAGGTTTATAGAAAAACGGTTGGTCAAGTTACCTATGACTCCGGAGTCATGTGTAACATTCAATCAGATTTCTATAAACATACAAACCCTCCGGATTTGCAATGCATTCTCAGGTTAGAACACAGATGACACGGATTAAACAGAAGATCACAGATTATTAGAAAATCAGTGGTTATCTGTCAGATCAGTGTCATCAGTGTTCAAATAATTTTATTATTGAGAAGTATTTTAATCAACCTCTTCCCGCATTACGCCAGGAATGGCGTTTCACGCAGGGAATACTGTAATCAGAAGTTCCAAGCAGCCTCCGCTCTCCCTTTAATTGCCGGATCTCTGTTACATCCTGACATACTTCAATCGTCCCTTTATATTCGCCTGACTCATCTCTATGGACAAAATAGTGGATGTGAATAAAGCGCCCATTCATCTGAATCCAAATTCGGCATGATCTTTCTCCCCCGATCGGAAAGCTGCAATAATCACATTTGCAATATGATCACTTTCGGGCAGATGACAGTTTTGCACCTTCCCGTCCAATATTGGCATTTTAATCAGGGTCATTTTATTATCACTTTCTTTCTGCTTACTGCGAATGTTCCAAAATATCCCATGGCACCACCCGATATATTTGTGAGTGGATTAGCTTGTGGAGCTGAAGCAGCTGCCATCGGACCTTTCTTATTCCGAAGGATATCATTGGCAGTTTTGAAATAATCGTAATTTGTCGGATTAATGTGATATAATTCAACAACTGCAGTATCGCCCAGATTAAAGGTTGGACGTTGTAACGGAAAAATAATTCTTTGTCCGTCAGTCACCTGATCGCTGTAGATCTGGTAAACGCTTGCCAGGGTGTCGGTGTTTGCAACAGTCGATTCAACGCGGTAAAAATCAACATTACCTGCAGGATCATCAAAGAAGCACTTCAGATAATAGCTGTTGCTGCTCTCTTTATGCCCCCCGGAGGTGACCTTCTGCGAAATAACTGAATCCAGTTTTACCGGATATGGAAGGTATGAATAGGCTTCATAAGATTGATTTTCAGCGATGATTTTCAGATGATAGGTTCTGCCGCTTGTCCCTTGAAGCATGGTTGTTTGATAGGTGCCGGGAAGGGTTTCCGGAAGTATTTCGGAGTTTCCGGCATCGTCGCTTATCGTCACAACGGCATTACGAACTGCAGGGAACAAATCGTTTGAACTAAAATAACTTTCGGTCTTCGATAGAACGACGCTGTAAGGCCCTGGCTGATCTGTAACTATTGCCGTGACAGTAAGTCGGGGAGAGGCTGTATTGAGATCAATCGAGATTACCTGCTCACAGGAGATCAACGTAATCGATATCAATATCACAAGAATTG
>CAIPJU010000195.1 GCA_903865465.1 uncultured Bacteroidota bacterium | reverse complement strand
ATAAACAAACAGTGGTGTCTTTAACTACTTTGCTGAAGTGTAAATATACTACGGCTTCTTCGTCGGGTACATATGAAATTTTGTTCATATACCCTTCAAAATTCACAATATCAATTTTGGATACTTCCTGAATTTTCCTGCAGGAGGAAAGAAAGAAAAGGCTAAGAAAAATAAAGATATTTATGCTTTTTATACTATTCAACTTACCAGAGTTTTAAAACCTTAAAGATACTATAAATAAAAAACGGCATTAATTAATTTATAAGAATTCACTCTGAAGAGCCTTACTCTGGCAATTTAATGGGTGATTTTTAAGTTCAACTATTTTGAGGCAGTGATTCTGAATGCTGACAATGCTGTTGCCGGTAGAGCCAATAGGAATATAACCTTGGTGCGTAAGAGATTGCAAAAACATATCCTACATAAACAAGCGGCATAAAAGGGACAGGATTCACATTGAATATAATCCCATAAAGAGCGCCTGCCACGCCGCCCCAGAAGAAAACTTTACCGGCAAAACGATGGGTCTTGCGCCAGATCTCTTCATTACTTAGTGTCCATGAATTCTTAATACCAATGAAATAGTTATACCTTATTGTAGGATAAAGATTTCCAATTGCCATCAGGTAAATCATTCCTAAGATGAAGCCTAGCTTCGACCAGTTAAAAGGTATTCCTATCTTCTGCGAAATGAAGGTCATCGATAAGAGCGATGTGAAGGCAAGCATTATGCTTCTTATTTTGTGAAAGTTCTTTAGATTCTCATTATATGTCGTTTTTGGTACCATCAAAGGTTTGATCAGATATACCAGATACCACATAAGAGAAAGGCCCATCACGAACATGATGACCTGGTATATCCCTTGTCCCCTGTCGGCACTAAATGGTGCAAAACGTGGTAATCGATCATGAACCAGATAAATATAGATGAAAGGCGCCAAAATTAGAATCCAGTTAATTGCTTCTCTCCTGATAAACTCAGCATTTTTCATTTTTCTATTTTTTAAGGTTTATTGTCATCAACCATTGAATTATTTCATCTACAACCGTTTTATTTAATGTGTAATTGACATATTGTCCCTTCTTTACACTGATTACTAATTCAGCCTGTTTTAAACAGTCGAGATGATGAGATATACTGGGTTTTGTTATCTCAAAGTGGTCGGCAATCTCTCCTGCATTCATATCCTTCTCCTTTAAGAGTTCCAGTATCTCGCGACGTATGGGATCATTAAGTGCTTTAAAAACCCGGTTCATAATAAACGATTATATAATTAGACAAATATCTAAATATCTAATCATATAAACAAATCTTTTATCTGACTTTTTAAAT
The DNA here is from genome assembly GCA_903865465.1 of uncultured Bacteroidota bacterium. GTDB lineage: Bacteria > Bacteroidota > Bacteroidia > Bacteroidales > VadinHA17 > LD21. The sequence continues at coordinate 1,760 of CAIPJU010000195.1, read as the reverse complement.
GTTTATGAAATAATTGTTATTCATTCCTGATACCCATTTAATTTTTAATCTTCCTTTTGTGAAAAGAGTAACAGTGGCATGAATTTTGAACACAGTATTTTGTCCAAATCTCTTTTTATGAAGAAAATAGTGACTTTGGTTTTCTTGTTAATATTACTCATCAGTTGTGAGAAAAATGAATCCGGCAATCTTAAATATTTATCATCCTCTCCGGGAGGCTGTTTCCTGGACAAGGCTTTGCCAGTAAATAATAGCATTTCAAATAATCCTGATACGGCAAGCTACTCATTTACCAATGACAGCCTTAACCTTTTTATTGGCTTCAACGCCACATGTTGCGGGAAATACGTTAATTCCTCTTTAATTGCCGGCGATTCGATAATAGTTAAAATTATACCTTCACAAATTGGCTTGTGTAATTGTTTATGCTATTATACATTGAATTTTAAATTTTCAGGGAACGCTAATAGTTATAAATACAGGATAAAAATCGCTGATCATCTGAACATTACCGGAGTAATTAAGCATTGATATTCAGGCATATAAAAAACTTATTATGAAAAAGACCCTAATATTGCTGACAATTATTTTCTCGGTTTACGCATGCAAAAAGGAGACAATTGAAAGCAAAGGAATCCCAGTCAATCTGATAACAGTCGATAATCCTGTTGTTTTCAGGAAAACTGTTATTTTATATGATGAGGTCAATTATATGATTAAAACCCCATTCGATACCTTTCTTTCGGGCTATCCCTTTAATTCTCCAACTGGTTATTATGACGATATGAGACCAAAATTAATAAATGATGGAGCGATTAAGGATATTTTATTCATCAATGACTATATGAAATATAAGGCAGACAGTATTTTCACTCTGGCCTATTACCTCGAGACAGGCAATTGTTACATATATGATAAACTGGCAAAAGAGAGCATAAATTCGATTCAGGTCGAACATTTCGCTGAGGGAAAACCTATGGAGTCATATGGTGGAAGAAGGTTTTATATCAAAAATCAGCTGTTTCTTGAAACGGTTGATATGATAAGTAAATAAACACTATCCGGGATATTAACCGGAAACAATCTTAAGCGCCCCGATTTCCAATAGTCCTTCAAACATATTGGCAGCTCCGCCATGTTCCACTATTTTGCCATCGACTAATTTGTCAATACTGACTTCGCTTACCTTCATCCTTTTACCTGCTGGTTTCACTCCCATCCAGGTGCCTGAATGGCTACTCCGGAGTTAATTTCTTAAGTCATAAATCTTTCCCAATTATATTGCTAACAGATAATTTATTAAGAAATAAAGTATATTTGGTTCAATCTAATATCACAGACTATCAATTCAAAATCATGGGGTATCGATTAGAAGAATTAATAGACATTTCTCAGTTGCAGTCTCTGCAGGAAAAGCTAAATTTAGTATATCCGTTTACTTCTGCCATTGTTGACAATAATGGGAAAGTTCTTACAGCTTCTGCATGGCAGGATATTTGTACCAAATTTCACAGGGTGAATCCCGAATGTGCAAAGGAATGCGTTAAAAGTGACCAGTATATTTTGGAGCATCTGTCTGACGCCAACCCTTCAGTAAACTATCAATGTCCTCATGGTTTAATGGATAATGCCATACCAATTGTCGTAGATGGAAAACATCTTGGCAATTTTTTCACAGGTCAGTTTTTTCTCGGGAAACCTGATTTGGAATTTTTCAAAAAGCAGGCGTCTAAATTCGGTTTCGACGAAAAAGAATATCT
>CAIPJU010000194.1 GCA_903865465.1 uncultured Bacteroidota bacterium | reverse complement strand
TTGTAATAATCCTCAATAAGCTGGCAGTTGTTAATTCCGCTTTTCTTCTCCATCCTCATCGCCACCGAGACAAGGCCTTTTAGCCCCGACTTAATACTTTCAGCTTGTATATCAATTGCCAGACAGACAGTTGCCACAGTGATGGCATTATCAACCGAAGCTCTGTCGTTGAAGGGAATCTCAAATTGATAATACTTTCCGCTGAAACTCATTCCCAGAAAAGTTCCGCCTCTCTCATTGCTTACTACCTCAGCAAAAACCTCTGCCTCCCGGTTCATGACCGACCAGCCGATCAGCCTCCTGGAACTCACCATTTTACTATTCATAATTTGCTGATGCACAACCGTTTGATCGCTGCAATAGACAATCATCGAAGCTTGCGAAAAAAGTTTCAGCTTCTCTTCTGCCTTCTCAGCATTATTAGCGAAATTTTCACTGTGTGCATCTCCGATATTTGTGATTACACCTACATCAGGTTTGATAATCATCTGAAGCTTTTCCATCTCCCCGGGCATTGAAATGCCTGCTTCAAAAATTCCGATCGCGTATTTATCATCAAGCTTCAATACTGAAAGGGGAACTCCTATCTGGGAATTATAACTTTTGGGGCTTCGGACAACAGACATAGTAAGTCCGGCAATATCGGCAAGCCACTCTTTAACAACAGTTTTACCTGCACTCCCCGTAACAGCGATAACAGGCGATTTGAACATCATTCTCTGGTGAGTCGCAAGGCTCTGAAGCGCATCTACGGAACTTATCACACTGATAAAAGCCGCATCCGGGAAACTCAGGTAATTATCAGGTAGTTGCTCAACAATAAAAGCCTTGATTCCTTTACGGCAGAGACTTTCAACGTAGTCATGACCATCATGATTTTTCCCCCGGATTGCAATGAATAATAACTCTTCAGACAGGTTCAGCTGGCGGCTATCAGTTATAACATCATCTATTAATATATCTCCCGGACCGGTCAATTCACCTTTCGCAATAGCGGCAATATCGGATGAAGAAAACTTCATATCTTACTTTTTTGAAGCTTTATTATAACAATGCCTGCAAAGAGGTTCATATAGATTTTTTTCACCAAGAAGTACCACCTGTGCCTCCTCCGACTTTCTGAAAGAGTATTGGGCAAGGTTACCACACCTGACACATATTGCATGAACTTTGGTAACAAACTCTGCAATGGCAATCAGCGCAGGCATGGGTCCGAAAGGATTCCCTTTGAAATCCATATCGAGACCTGCCACAAGAACCCTTGTACCATTGTCGGCAAGCGAATTACAGACATCAACAATTGAATTATCAAAAAACTGGGCCTCATCAATGGCAACGACATCAACGTCTCCTGAAAGAAGCAGGATGGAAGAGGCATTGTCGACAGGTGTAGATACAATTGATTTGTCGTCGTGAGATACTACCCTTGTTTCAGAATAACGGGTGTCAACAGAGGGTTTAAATATCTCCACCTTCAGCCCTGCAAATTGAGCTCTTCTGAGCCTGCGTATAAGCTCTTCGGTCTTACCCGAAAACATCGAACCGGTTATTACCTCAATCGTTCCCCTCTTACCTGCCGGTTTTGCTGAGTATTCAAGAAAGTCCATCTGCCTGTCAAATTAGTACTTATGCCGGAAAAAATAATTACAATCCCGTTGCCAGCGGAATATTCCTTACTTTTGCAAAATAAGGAAATTGGTTTGTTAAATGTTAAATTATAACGAGCTGTTTTCTTCAGGGAGGCTATTTAAATAACAAGTAATACCAGATACTATTTGAACGACTTCCCTAATTAACAAAAAATCAAACCGTCAGCGTATGAGTAAACTTTTCCTGGTCCCTACTCCAATAGGCAATCTGAAGGATATTACCTACAGAGCAGTTGAAATTCTGGGCAGCGTCGATCTGATCCTTGCAGAAGATACCAGGCAGGCAATGAAATTGCTAAGTCATTATAGCATAAAAACCCCCCTTCAGTCGCACCATGCATTCAACGAGCACAGGAGTGTTGAATCGGTCAGTTCCAAAATCCTTACCGGACAGACAATTGCACTTATATCGGATGCAGGGACCCCGGGAATTTCAGATCCCGGGTTTCTTCTGGTCAGAACCTGTCTGGAAAAGGGCATAGAAGTAGAGACTCTTCCCGGAGCAACAGCTTTGATTCCGGCTCTCGTCAACTCCGGACTGCCATCAGACAGGTTTTGCTTTGAAGGCTTTCTCCCACCTAAAAAAGGAAGGAATAAACGACTTACAGCGCTTACGGATGAGAGCAGAACAATGATCTTCTACGAATCGCCCTACAGACTCGTAAGAGCCCTTGAGGAATTTTCATCTTTCTTCGGACCCGACCGCGAGGCTTCTGTCTCGAGGGAACTTAGCAAGATATTTGAAGAGACCATCCGCGGCCCTCTCTCGACAATTTCAGAATATTATAAAAATAAAACTCCAAAAGGAGAAATAGTAATTATCGTTTCAGGAAAAAAAGAAAAATAACTAAAGGAAACCAATCCCCCGATGAAACAGATAATCTGGACAATTCTTCTACTTGTTAGCTCCACTTATACCTCCAATTCACAGATCCTTACCGGAAAAATAACCAACCAGTCGGCTGAGCCTGTCCCAAATGCAACGGTGTACATTACGGAAATCAGGCAGGGTACGGCTGCCAATGCTAAAGGAGAATATGAACTCAGATTGCCGCCAGGTAAATATACGGTCACATACCAGAGCCTGGGATATGAAGCAGTGAGCGCTTCAGTTACTATGGAAACTAAAAAAGTCATTAAAGACGTTACTCTGATACTTCAGTATTATTCCATACCTGAGGTGAGAATATCTGCTTCGGGAGAAGATCCTGCATATGGCATTATGAGAAAGGTAATATCGATGGCTCCGTATTATCTTAATAATATAAACTATTACAAAGCGGAGGTTTACCTCAAGGGCAACTTTTTAATTAACAAAATACCCCGACTTCTCAGGAAATCAATATCAATTGGAGCCAGTAATGAAAATGGTACTTCTGTAACCAATACGAAACTGAAGGAGGGTGATGCCTTCATGATGGAGTCGGTAAACGAAATCGAGTTCACTGCTCCTGATAAATACATTCAGAAGGTTATTTCAATTAATAGTACTATTCCTTCAGAGGGAAACCAAATCTCTCCGATGGACTTTATTGAAGCAAGCTTTTACCAGCCTGTAATAGGAGATATGTTCATTTCACCACTATCGCCTGCTGCTTTTTCGCATTATAATTTTCAATATCAGGGTGCGTCAATGCAGGGAAGCGACCTTGTTAATAAAATCAAGGTCACCCCGAAACGCAAGAGCCAGCAACTCTTTGAAGGTGTAATTTATATCATTGATGATCTGTGGTGCCTTCAGAGTGTTAACCTCTCAATCGAAACCTTTGCAGGAAAGATCGGAATCCAACAGCTCTATGTCCCTGTCGAGAATGGAATCTGGATGCCGGTAAGCCACATATTCGAAATATCAGTTAGTTTAATGGGATTAAAGGCAGATGCAGGTTATAGCAGTTCGGTGAAATATATTGAAGTCAAACCAAATACCAGGCTGGCATTACCTAAAATCCTTTCTTCTGCACAGTCAAGAAGAAAAGTGACTGCAGATACTTTAGCCCCACCAAAAAGCACAAAGAGCAAAAAACAGATAGAGAGTCTGCTTTCCAGGAACGACCTCTCAAACAGGGATATGGTGAAATTGTCAAGATTAATGGATAAGGAGTCTAAAAACAGTCTGAGCGACAGTGTTAAGAAAGATCTTGAAATTAAAGATAAAGTAAGCCGGATTATTGAGAAGGATGCAGCTCACAAGGACAGTACCTACTGGACAGCTATACGACCAAT
>CAIPJU010000193.1 GCA_903865465.1 uncultured Bacteroidota bacterium | reverse complement strand
ATTGATACTTATTTTGAAAAGCTGAATGAATTTCTGAATAAGAATAAAAAAGCTGATGAAATAAGCCAGCGCGAAAAAGACGATCTTGAAAAGCTTCGCAATGAACTAAGTAGTGCTGAGAATTCAAGGAAAGAGATACTTGAGGCTTACGGATCGCAGAATAAGGTTGTTAAACAACTTATTGACCTGGCTCTCCTGGCAAATAACCTTCTCAGGGGCGAGGATCTTGGCACCTTTGTAAAAAGAAGCGTTGAGCTTTTATAGGAAGATAAGTGGGTATTGAAAATGTTTCGGGTTTAAGGTTTCGCGCGAAGGTCAGTTTAGGTTTAAGATTTTTTTGACTGAAGCGTGGGACCATGAACCCGGAACTTTTTTTTACATCAGTTTTGAAACTTCAGCTTTAACAAAGTCAATTGCTGCCCTGGTAGGTTCATGTTCAAGTTCCATTATCTTCTCCAGCAGATTCCTGCTTAAAGCCAGTCCTGAAGCATCCTGAGCCATCTTTTCGGCTTCACTGTTAATTAGTGTAATCATATTTGACCGGGCATTTCTGACAATTTCCCATGCCTGGGGTGTCATGTATATCTGCTGTGAGAGATTGTGCTCGAATTCGCTCCTGATGGAGGTCAGCAGTGCAGAATGAAGCTGGCTTGCACTCATGTCAATAGTACTTATCCTTACCAGAAGCGATTCCAGGGAGATCCTTTCGAGAAAAAGTATAATACGTTCATAAGCCTGAAGCCTGATAGGAGTTATTGTCCTGCCGTTCTGAAGGATGATCTCCTGCCTTCTCCTGGCTTCGCTGTTTTTGAACATGTTCCTGAGTAAAATCCATGCAGTCAGGAAAACAAGCAGAGCAGGGATGGTAATTTTGAGAATATCCGCAAATAAATCCATAAGTAGTTATTATTAAGAATGATTAATCAATTATTGGACTGACTTTATGAGATAATTCGTTATCTCATTTACAAAATTACTTTTTATTTTCGAATTCAATTATCGAGTTGATATTTACTCACTTTCTCTGTATTAGTTTGGATTATAATTGAATTAATGAATATCTGTTCTTTAAAAGGATGATTCGGGAAAAGAGCAGCTTCTATTTGTTTCTGTTTTCGATTTAACTTCATATTTTTGGCTTTCCTTTACTTTAATACCAGATAGAAAATGGAATACTTATCAGACAGAGTCAAATCATTATCAGTTTCGCAAACGCTTGCCATGGCACAAAAAAGCAGGGAATTGAAAGCCAGAGGAATCGATATCATAAGCCTGAGTCTTGGCGAACCTGACTTCAATACGCCCGATCACATAAAAGAAGCTGCTAAAAAAGCAATAGATGACAACTATTCTAAATATCCTCCTGTTCCTGGTTATGATGACCTTCGAAAAGCTATTTCGAAAAAATTCAGGGTGGAGAATGGTCTGGAGTACTCTCCCGACCAGATAATTGTATCGGCAGGGGGGAAACACTCTCTGATTAATGTAATCCTTACACTTATCAATCCGGGCGATGAAGTTATAATTCTTGCACCATACTGGGTGAGTTATTATGACCAGGTCATTCTGGCAGGTGGTAAGCCTGTGATTGTGGAGGCCACAATAGAAAATGATTTCAAGGTAAATCCGGCTCAGCTTGAGGCTTCCATCACGGAGAGAACCAGGCTTATCATGTTTAATTCACCCTCTAATCCTACAGGGATGGTTTACAACTATGATGAGATGGAAAAGATTGCAAGGATCGTTGAGAAGCATGAAGGCCTTTTCATAATCTCGGATGAGATATATGAGCACATCATTTTTACAGGAAAACACATCAGCCTGGCATCTTTTGGCTATATATACGACAGAGTAATTACTGTGAATGGTGTTTCAAAAGGCTTTGCCATGACAGGATGGAGGATAGGCTATATAGGTGCTCCTCTTTGGATCGCCAGGGGATGTAACAAGCTTCAGGGCCAGTTCACCTCAGGTGTCTGTTCAATAGCCCAGCGTGCAGCTCTTGCTGCCATCGAAGGAGGTAATGAAACTGTTATCCTCATGAAGGATGCTTTTCTGAGACGACGTGATCTTCTCTGTGGCCTTCTAAACGAGGTAAAAGGATTAAAGGTAAGAGTGCCGCAGGGTGCTTTTTATGTTATGCCTGATATAAGTTTTTACCTTGGAAAATCGTATGGCCTGACCCAAATCAATAATTCGGATGACCTTGCATTATATCTTCTCGATCAGGCTCAGGTTGCAACAGTAGGAGGTGATGCTTTCGGAGCACCTGGCTGTCTTAGAATTTCATACGCGACGTCCGACGAATTGCTTGTGGAAGCAGTAAGAAGAATTAAAAGTGCTCTCGAAAAATTAAATTAGCTCAGAAATTACTCTGTTAAATCGAGTAGGAGGAAAATAAAGTAGTTTTCCTCCTACTTTATTTTCCGACCTCTCACACCACCGTACGTACGGTTCTCGTATACGGCGGTTCCTTAATAAACAACTCT
>CAIPJU010000192.1 GCA_903865465.1 uncultured Bacteroidota bacterium | reverse complement strand
CTGGAATTATTTCAGTTGAATTGGGTGCAGGAACGTCGCAAAATGGTTGACCGGCTTTCAGAAGGTAAAATCGGGTACATTTATGTGCCAAATACTTCAACCGATGGAAACCGTGAACTGTATCGTGGAATGTATGAATACAATGAAAAGGACGCATTAATTATAGACGACCGTTACAATGGCGGTGGTTTTATACCTGATGTGATGACCAGCCTGCTCGAACGTAAAACGCTCAGCTACTGGAAGCGCAATGGTTTGGCGTCGATGAAAACTCCGGGAATCGCTCACAACGGTCCGAAAGTTATGCTGACTAACGGTTATTCGTCATCTGGCGGTGATGCTTTTCCATATTATTTCCGCAAAAAAGGTCTTGGAAAACTGATTGGAACCCGCACCTGGGGCGGATTGGTCGGTTTGTCGGGAAATGCAGGTTTTGTAGATGGCGGAGGAATTGAGGTTCCGCAGTTCGGCATTTACGACGAAAACGAACAATGGATTATTGAAGGCGTTGGTGTTTCGCCAGATATTGAAGTGGTTGACCGGCCTGAACAACTGGCCAAAGGTGAAGATCCGTGCATCGAAAAAGCGGTGGAAGTTTTGTTAAAACAATTGCAGGAAAATCCCCCGAAGAAAGTGAAAGCCCCTGCTCTACCTGACCGTTCCGGATGGAATGAGCATATGAAATAGCCATGGTTGAGTAATCACCAGCCAAAATGAAAATATCACCATGGCTATTCCATCTGACCTTTAAAAAACAAATTATATACAAATGAAATAAACGAACCGCTCTCCATGCTCCCCCCAAAAGGGAGAGGCAAAAAAATAGGTAATGCAATTTGCAAGTCTGTAATATAGACTCTGCCTAAAGCAAAGTTTTATTAGTATTGAACCTGAACAACTGCCAGGGAAAACTTCAAAATCACATCATATTGATATGTGATATATAGAAATCTGTGAAATCGCATAATTTGGCATCATTAGCACAAAAAGGGCACTCCAGTATTTCGCTTCAGATTTTGTCAATATTGACAATTTGGAGGTCCGGATTATCCAATACCACTTAGTCATAACCAAACGAGCAAAAAACATATATATCTAAGGATGATTAGTATATATACAGAACAAGAAGATGAAACGAAATATTTTAATGATAAATCGCGAATATTTGCGATTACATTTCATTTTGTTTCTATAATGCACTGTATTTACTGCAAATTAGAAACGTATTGCATTATGAATTACCTGGAGTTTAGAAATGAGATGTTTGATCTAGGTTGTTGCAGTATTAGCCAGGTTTATGCTTGGCAACCAAATTTCGATAGGAATAATTTCTTGCATTGGACAAAGAAAGGTTTGTTGGTACGACCTAAAGCCCATTGCCGATGGACGAACATTACAACTTGCTAAACCGGAGAAAACGATCCTTGACTTGCTGTATCTCTATTTTTTTTATAATACCACGGAGGACTTGGAAGAGTTACGATTAGATGAAGATTGCAAAGACTTGTCAAAGGCGGATTTTATTGGGATGACAGATGCCATTCTACAATTTCTGCAACGTAATGGCATGCGTGTTGAAGTTCGCGATAAGAAAAATGATAAATTAAAGGCATTTCGACGGAATATCCATTTCCCGGAATTGCTCTTTGACCTGAGTCTGACCGGACATAAAGATGAACGATTCCTGATAAAGGTAAGTCCATAATAAACTCAAAGGCTGTCTTTGAACATTTTGTATAAATTTTCTCTTAAAGGTTCCTTTTGTTTATCCTTCTTGAGCAATGTATAGGTGCAACGGCATTCAGGAATCCGCATAGCTGAGGTGCAGAAAGAGATTCCCGATGGTTTTCAAGCATTTCCTTCATTGCCTGGAGAGTAAGTTCAACAACTTTTAATGCATCATCAGTTATTAACCTTACACGTTCAGAATGGACTAAGTTTTTCCTTGTATTCGTTATAGGTGGTTCGATTATGCGCCCGGGTAGATCAATGTTCCAGAAACCGTATGGTGTTGTTTTAACTATTTTATTGACTGTATTATAAGCACAACTATATTTTCGGTGCAGATCTGAAACTGTCATTTTGTAGTCTTGATGACCCCTGACAATATCCTCTTTAAGTTGAGGACTAATCCATGTTCTTTTAGCTCCTGCCATAAAAATAAGTTTTATTCAACAAAAGTAATGAACCACAAAGTCAAAAAGTGATTTAAAATATCCCAAAAATGATAAACTAACAGGATTTGCTGGTATTCTGGTAAAATACTTAGTTCAAATGCCGAACATTCCCTAGATCTAATCTTCGATGAGATGGTTTTTGTTAACGATCTTTTTCCCGTTGTAGGTCACTGGGTCAGGACCTGTCATCAAGTTCTGAAAAGAGGGAAATATGTATGCTTTTTCCTTCTTTGGTTTTATTTTTTTTGGCTTTATCATTAACATCAAATATAACAAAGGTTCCTGACAAAGGATTATAAAAAATGCTATTAATTTTTCAGTCAATAAGCCTTCTTCTCTAAACATGGATTCTTCATTGAATTAAAATATTGATGCAAAAGGAGACAATTATTCCCAATTTTGGCAAGGTAGTTTTAACTACATATTATATCTTTGACGGAATCGCCTAAAACTATTCGTAAAATGAAAAGTGAAACTTTCAGAGCATTTATCAGAGGCCTTAGAAAACATAGAAATCTTCCGATGAGAAATGTTGCTGCGCAAATGGATATTGATACCTCAACACTGAGTAAAGTTGAACGTGGCGACCGACCTATTTCTATCGAATACCTCAAACCATTATGTGAAATATTATTGGTTGACCCTATAGACATTCAGATTTCCTTTATTACAGATAAGAT
>CAIPJU010000191.1 GCA_903865465.1 uncultured Bacteroidota bacterium | reverse complement strand
GATATTAAATCAAAGATTTCAACTTCAAACTATTACTGGTGCAAACGGTAAGCAATATGAAATTGCCATAATTCATCTTGATCCAGATACGACAAAAACAGGAGAAACGTTAGAGGGAAAACTGATTCTTTGTTATCTTGAGAAAAACAAAGAAGGCGAGATTTGGCGTAAATTTACTATGAAGTCATTTACGGAAATGACAGGAATTCCAACTGGAGCACTAACATCAAACTCGAGAATAACAAATGTCCCGGCATACAAACAAACACTTCTTGACAATTATAGTATGGTGCTTATCGACGGAGATATGTATCCAGATAAGAAAAATGGAACTCTTACTCAGTTAGATTTTTCAAAGTTTGATAATACAATTAAATTTATTCAGGCAATGGGCGTTCCTGTAGAGTTTCAACATGTAATTAGAGATGAGCGGAGATGGTTTCCAGAATCAGCAAATAACCAAACACTGAAAACGCAAGATGCTGAACAAGCATTGAGGGTTAATGTACGAAAAGTGATGGAAAGGTATAAAGATGCTGTCACCATATGGAGTGTCGTTAATGAAGCGATAAATGGGGATGGTCATGGTGGATTCACACATAATCCTTATTATGATGCAATGGGAATTGATTATATAAGGGTTGCTTTTGATGAAGCTCATAAGATTTCTCCTGATGCAACTCTTCTTTATAATGATTTTGACCTAGAGTCAGATAGTAGAAAGAGAGCAGAAGTGCATAAATTCCTACAACCACTCATAGATTCAGGATTGGTAGATGGAGTGGGTATTCAAATGCACTACGATGGATCTCGCCCTCCCAATAAATCAGTCGTTTTAAAAGCAATTAAGGAAATTGGTTCATGGGGTGTTTCTGTTCATATCACAGAGCTTGATGTTGATATGACAAATTTTAAAGGCACACCAGATGAAAAATTAAGAGCACAGGCGAAAATTTATAACGAGATGATAGCCGCACTCCTTGAGTCTGGGTATGCGGGAAGTATTTCGACATTTGGGTTTACCGATCTCACCTCTTTATATGGTACTGACAAAGAACCTGCTGCGTTAGCTTCATCTCCCTTGCCTTTTGACTCGGATTTCCATGCGAAAGCCGCTCAAATAGCAATCTTAGAGGCTGCATCCGAGTTTCTATTAAAGTAATTGTTTTTTCAAGTCTGTAACTTCAAAAAGTAGGCCAATCACGCGTGGTGTGTCATGATAAATCAACGACTGCTTGCGGGTGACCATCAATCACATTATTTATTGCTAAATTTGGCTTGCATGTCCAGCAATAAAGCATTCGAGATTTCGTCTGGTCGAACTTCTCTGTTAAATTTGACGGATAGCCGTTCGCAGAATTCCTCCGGGGACTGGAACGGACTCGATCCCATATCTTCCAGAATATCATTCAAGTAAGTTGCCTTGATGCGCTGCAAGGTAGGCCGCAATGTCCCATCCTTTATGCCAGTGATACCACCAGCTTCAAGTCTTTCCATAATATCGGATGGCTTGATATT
>CAIPJU010000190.1 GCA_903865465.1 uncultured Bacteroidota bacterium | reverse complement strand
GGCCCGCTGTTACGGTATTTCAACCATGGGAAATTCCTTATGTCGCATCCTCCGCTAATAAAAAGATGTTTGGCAGCTTCAAAAGTAAAATTCCCAAGTAATTCCCTGTCGTTTCCTGTTGATGAACTGCTTACCGGTGCGCGTCCGTGAAAACTTGAATAGCCATGGGTATATTCCCTGAAGATATAATTAATAGTCATCCTGTCAGAAGGCCTGAATGACACTCCCTGCACAAATGCAATGGAATGAGAAGCTGAGGCTGAGATCTCACCGAAATAAAGTATTTTGCCAATGAGTCCGTTAAAGTATACAGAGTAGATATTTTTTGCATATCCGTTGAATTTGTAATAATCCTGTGTGTCATTTCCTCCTGATTTTACGGGTAGGGCAAACTGGTCACCACTCCAGGTAAAGCCTGCTTTAAGATGTTTGAAGTTATATGACAGGTTAATCCCTTCGCAGCTTTCGCTTACTGCATCCTTTTTTAAAAGAGATGAAGGTGTGTTGTGCAGGCCCGCAGAATAAAAGTTCTGAATACTGCCTGCTGTGCTGTCAGATGCCTGCACAAGAGTCGCATCGATATTTTTCCTTGAGTAGAAAATAGTTAAACCGAGATTATTAAAAATCAGTTCGGCAGCAAGACCCCTGAAAAAATTATTTTCATCGGTTGATGTGTAAGGCCTGATCTCATTTCGGGCCGAGAGATATCCCGGGGTAGTAAGTGAAAGTCCGGTTGAGATTCCGGTATTCACATTGGTTCCCTGTCCGAAGCGCGCTGAAAAGTCGCCTGCAATAACATGTCTGACAATCCCATGACCCGCATATTCCATATGAGCGGAAAAGAAATCAGGCAGTGGAGGAGTGCCGGTAAGTAATTTTTCACCAGGGTCTTTCTCAGCTGTTAATCCTCCGGTTAATGAGCCTTTGGTGATTTTATATTTGCTAAGTACTCTCCATGGTCCGCCCAAAGCACCTGAATCATTTTCTCCGCTCCTTAATGACATGTTTGACAGGAAGATATGTCTCCATTTTGAGGAGTCTGTCTCTTGTTCGTATTTGCTCTGGAGGCTTATAAGGGGAATCATCATCTCAACAGTCTCACGGTCAAAGCCTGGTATATTTGCAATTTCAAATACAGAGACTATTTTGCCGGATGTCCTGACATAATCGGCTATAGCTTTGACCTGAAAGTCGGATAGGAAAAAGAGCCTTGAGATCTCAGTTTCGGATGCGGAGTTTATTTTGACGAGGCTTTCGGTGAGCTCGTGGAGTTTTTCGATATAAGCTGAGGCTGCTTCGGGGTCAGATTCATCGGAGGAGAGTTCCTCGGCAGTATTGGAAATAATGTCTGAAATATTTTCAGATTGACTGTAAATACAAACGGTGTGAATAATTATGATAAGAATACAATAAATATTTTTGTTGGTCTTTTTTTTAACCGCAAAGGCCACAAAGACTTGCGCAGAGAGCGCCAAGAACTCTTTTATTATTTTATCGCTTCTTCTTATCATTATCTGGCTCTCAGATATTATTTACAATTCTTTTAATTCCCTCCTTTAAAAGGGAGACATTAAAATTTATTAATAGTCCAAGTTTGAAATTTCAAAGTTTTAAATACGTTAGCGTTTGAGCCATAAATACATCATTAAGTGCTTCAACACTTTTTATTTCGATCACTACTTTGTTTTCTAATAAGAGATCAATTCTATATCCGCAATCCAGTTTGACCTCTTCAAAGACAAAAGGCATAGATTTT
>CAIPJU010000189.1 GCA_903865465.1 uncultured Bacteroidota bacterium | reverse complement strand
GAAAACCTGACATATTCAGAAGCAATTGAACTATCTCACTTTGGTGCCAAAGTCATTTATACGCCTACGCTCCGGCCTGTTTATAAGAAGAATATCCCGGTTAAGGTTCTCAACAGCTTTCATCCTGAGGCAAAGGGTACCCTGATTAGCCAGAAACCCCTGAATGGCAATCCAAGTCCGATCAAAGGAATCTCTTCAATCGACCATGTCGATCTTATCTCTCTTCTGGGACCAGGAATGGTTGGTGTAACAGGAACGTCGATGAGACTATTCGGAGCACTTGCAAGGGAGGAGATTAATATAATTCTCATCACCCAGGCCTCTTCAGAATATTCAATAACCTTCGCCGTAACACCAACGGATTCTGCAAGGGCAGCATGTGCCATTAAGGAAGAATTCAGAAGTGAAATACTTGTCAGGGGTGAGCTTAAACTTCTCATTGAAAAGCATCTTTCCGTTATAGCCATTGTTGGTGAAAAGATGAAAAACACTCCGGGAATATCTGCAACCCTATTCAGATCGCTCGGGAGAAACGGGGTAAGTGCCATTGCGACTGCCCAGGGCTCTTCTGAATTGAATATCTCGGTGGTAATCAGAAATGAGTATCTTAAGAAAGCGCTGAATGTTATCCATGACGGATTCTTTCTATCACGTTCAAAAGAGATGTATATCTTCATCGCCGGCACAGGGCTGGTTGGTTCCAGCCTGCTTAAACAATTGCTGAAACAACATTCAAAGCTGCTCGGAGAACGGAGCCTCAACATTAACCTGATTGGCGTTGCCAATTCAAGGAAAATGGTAATTGACAAGGGAGGAATTCCACTCGATAACTGGTCGGAAGTACTGAATTCTGAAGGGGAAAAGTCGGATATATCCTCATTCATTCACCAAATAACCAGACTGAATCTCCGGAACTCAATATTTATCGATTGTACGGCGAACGAAAATGTTGCACTTCAGTATCATGAGATTCTTTCGAGATATGTTTCAGTTGTTGCTGCCAATAAAATTGCATGCTCATCTGATTACAGCTATTATAAAACTCTCAAAAACACCGCTAATGAGCGAGGTGTTAAGTTCATGTATGAAACAACAGTCGGAGCCGGATTACCGATAATAAAAACAATCAGCGACCTGGTTCTCAGCGGGGATAAAGTTATCAGGATAGAGGCTGTTTTATCGGGAACAATGAATTTCATATTCAACGAAATAGGTCCAAATATGCCACTGAGTGAAGCAATCAGGAAAGCAAGGGAGAAAGGATATTCAGAACCGGATCCAAGGGTTGACCTGAGCGGGACCGATGTTGTGCGGAAAATCATGATTCTGGCCAGGGAAGCAGGTTATAATATTGAGAAGAATGAAGTAACCGTAACAAAATTCCTCCCTGAGGATTGTTTTGAAGGCGATATTGATGCTTTCTTCCGTAAGGTGAAGGAGTATGATGCAGAATTTGAGAAAAAAAGAGTGGATATTGAGAGTAAAAAGATGAAATGGAGGTTTTTTGCTTCACTCGAAAATGGAAAAGCCAGGGTTGAACTAAAGGCAATAGGTTCGGGGCATCCATCATATGACCTCGAGGGCAGTAATAATATTATTATGCTCACAACTGACCGATATAATGAACTGCCAATGGTAATTAAGGGATATGGCGCCGGCGCAGATGTTACCGCCGCAGGTGTATTCGCCGACCTCATGAGGGTGGTAAATGTTTAACTATTAGCCAAAAGAAGACATAATTGGATATCAGGAAAAATTGAAAAATAAAAGCATAAAATATTATTCGACTAACGGGAACTCCCCGGAGGTCTCTTTTGGAGATGCATTATTGAAGGGATTGGCACCTGATGGTGGTTTATACCTTCCCGATGCTCTACCCCTTCTTAGCACTGATGAACTCAAAAAGTTTTCAGATAATGAATATTATGAAACTGCCTTTCATGTTCTTAATAATCTGATAGGGAGCGAGATAAACGAAACAGATCTGATCAGCATTTGCCGTGATGCTTATAGATTTGAGGTTCCGCTTGAAATGGTGACTGAAAGAAAATTCATTATGAGGCTCGATCGCGGACCGACTGCTTCATTCAAGGACTTTGCCGCCAGAATGATGAGCAGGCTTATGCAGTTTTTCAGTGCCATGAACAATGAACATCTGACTATTCTGACAGCCACCTCGGGCGATACCGGAAGCGCTGTTGCCAGTGCATTTCATGGTCTCGGAAACATAAGTGTCATTATCCTTTATCCAAGGGACGAAGTAACACCAATGCAGCGAAAACAGATGACCACATTGCATGGAAATGTCAATGTTATCGCTGTCGACGGAAAATTCGATGATTGTCAGAAGCTTGTAAAACAGGCTTTTATGGATCCTCTTCTTTCACATATCCGTCTGTCGTCTGCGAATTCAATAAATATAGGAAGGCTGTTGCCACAGTCGGTTTACTATTTCCATGCCTGGGCAAAACTATCAGGAAGTACCAGCGACAAGGTTATCTTCAGTGTTCCTTCAGGCAATTTCGGAAACCTAATGGGAGGATTGATTGCCTCGAAAATGGGTCTGCCGGTTAAAAAATTTGTAATATCAACGAATGACAATAATGAGGTTCCGGAATTCCTCCATACAGGAATATATGAATCGATCACTCCTTCAATAAATTGTATTTCAAGTGCGATGAATGTCGGACATCCAAGCAACCTTGCAAGAATTGTTGCGATCTACGGAGGTAGTATGGATGAGAATGGGCTCATTAAACATAAGCCCGACTTCAATAAGATGAGTGAAGAGCTCTTCGGGCTTAGTATAAATGAAAATGAAACAAGGCTCGCCCTTGCCGAAGTTTATAATAATTACAAGATAATGCTCGAACCCCATGGTGCTGTAGCCTGGGCCGGACTGGACAAATTTATAAAAAGTCAGGGAGCTGAAGGTACTGATAATCAACTTTATATTGCACTGGAAACAGCGCACCCAGCCAAGTTCCCTGAAGAGATAAGGAAGATTATTAACCAGGAACCGGCTCTGCCTCTTTCACTTTCGGGGCTCAATGATAAAGATGAAAAATATACAGTTCTTGAAAACAGCTACTCTATGATCAGGGACTACATTTTGAATAATTGTTAAAGGAAAAAATCTGAAATTATGTACATAGTTTGTTCTGACCTCGAAGGGGTATTTGTACCGGAAATATGGGTTAACGTCTCACTTCAGACAGGAATTGAAGAGCTGAAATTAACCACACGCGACATTAGTGATTATAATGTTCTTATGAAAGGCAGACTTGAACTGCTTAAGAAGAATAACCTCACACTGCACGATATACAAAACGTTATTTCGCTGCTTAGTCCCCTGCCCGGCGCGCTTGAGTTCATAGAATGGATCCGGTCATTCAGCCAGCTCATTCTTGTATCAGATACCTTCATTGAATTTGCCGACCCGCTCATTGACCAGCTGGAAAGGCCAACCCTGCTTTGTCATAATCTCACTGTAGATTCGGAAGGAATGATAACAGACTATAATCTCCGCCAGAAAGATGCTAAAATGAAGGTTGTCCAGGCGCTTCAGGGACTCAACTACAAAGTCATTGCAATAGGCGATTCATATAATGATATCTCAATGCTGCGTAAGGCTGAACATGGAATTCTTTTCAATCCTCCACAGAATGTAATTGATGAACATGGCGACCTTGCAATCGTGAATTCATACGCCGATCTGAAGGAAAGAATTATCCAAATTATAAATCCTGTCAGCTGATCAGCAAGAATATCAGATGTTTCAGTGCCATTTTGCCATAACTCCCCGTGGCGATTTTTTCGCGAAAGGTAAAGTGTTTTACAATTATTTTTTTATATTTACCCCTGACCTGACAAAAAGTAAAATCTGGTAACTATGAAACTACCGCCATCCTCAAAGAACTGGCTTACCATTATCGGAGCCATCATTGCAGTAATCAACCTTGCTCTCATACTTCTCCTTTTCGTATTCTCAACCATTTTTGACAAGAGCAGCACGAACATCGGTTTGTTCATTTATATAATACTGCCCGGATTTTTGGTTCTGGGACTTTTGATGATCCCTATTGGAATGTTCCTTGAAAGAAAGAGGATAATAACGGGATTAATTCATGAAGCTAACAAACTGCCTAAACTTGACCTCAATGATCCAAGGCATAGAAACGCCTTTTTAATATTCAGTATTACCACTATTATTCTTCTCTTCTTTTCGACACTCGGTAGCTTTAAGGCATATCACATGACTGAGTCAGTTGAGTTTTGCGGAACACTCTGTCATCATGTTATGGAGCCGGAGCATACGGCATATCGGAATTCACCTCATGCCAATGTTGCCTGTGTTGAGTGTCATGTGGGTTCAGGCGCCTCCTGGTATGTTAAGTCGAAACTTTCCGGCTTGCATCAGGTTTATGCAGTTCTTACCAATAGCTATCCCAGACCCATCGGCACACCGCTTCACGATCTTCGTCCTGCAAGGGAAACTTGCGAGAAATGTCACTGGCCGCAGAAATTTTATGCCAGAACAATTACTACCAACAAGTATTATCTGGCTGATTCGACCAATACGGAATGGGATATTATGCTGCAGATGAAAATAGGTCCGGAATCGAGCGGGTTGGGGCATAAGGAAGGTATTCACTGGCATATAAATCCCGATGTTAAAATTGAATATATCTCAGACAACGACAAGAGGGAAAACATTTCTTACGTAAAATACACTAAAAAATCGACCGGGGAAGTTACAATATACAGGAATGAAGCTAATCCTATATCAGACAG
>CAIPJU010000188.1 GCA_903865465.1 uncultured Bacteroidota bacterium | reverse complement strand
TATTCACAATCTGCATTTACATAAAAATCAACAGAATAATTTATAAAGTCAATAATAAACTCCAATCCAATAATTGGGTGGTAAAAAAGTAAGTTATAGAGTGGCGTTTTATAAATACCTGATGGAAAAAATGAGTGCTTATCTCTAATGCCCCAACATTCTTCGTCCCTCAAACGATTCATGCCCACAAACCTGAATCTGCCTTCTGTTTCAGGAGTTTCTATTGGTTGAACATATTTCCATTCCCTCCATGCGGTTTTAACTATTAGTTCTGGCATTGCATTTATCATGCGAAAGTTTCCAATGCCTGTCAAACAATTTTCAATTACAGCTTTATAAAATGAATTTAGTTTCCACGAACTTCTGTCGTTCTTATCCTCAAATGCTCGGTCAATTAGCAATTCAATTTCTGATTTAGAAATGGTCGCCAAATTGTAAAGTATTTTTACCAATTCAATTGGTTTGTCTCTTACAAATTCTTGTTGCCAAGATTCATCTCCGCTTTCAACTTTAGCTAAAAGATAGAGGACAATATTTTTTGCTGCTAAAAGTTCTTCATCTTTCGGTGGAGAGTTTTTTCGTCCAATCCTATTTTTCCAATCAGAAAGAAATTCACAAATTGAAAACCTCAAACTGTCAAGTTTGAGTAAGTGTTTTTCAATGAAGTGAATTATAGAAATCCAACCTGAACCAGTAGGAGTAAGAAAGAGAAAATCTGTGTAAGCCAAATCTGTTTCTTTACAACAAGTTCTCAATAGGTGAATGCACCTGTTGAGCAATACAGCGTTGCCTTCAAGCAAATCGGTCTCAAAAATTTCAAAAAACAAACTGCTGTTGTCTGATTTAAGAACAGCGACTAAAATTTCATCAGCCCAATACCTTTCAATGCTTTGGTCTTTAATTGATGCTCTGATAAGGTCATTGATTTTACTGCTATCATCATCTAAGTAATCTTCAACCCAAAGTCGGAATGCTCGCCTAATAGCTGGTTCGTTTCCTAGATTATTAAATAACTCTTTGGGCTGTGAATATTCTTCAAACTTTGAGGTAACATATTTTACCAAAGCCCAATCTTCCAAAATGTCATGAGTAGGTGAGTATCTTCTGTTTTGGTTTTCTTGAAAAACTATTTCATCATTCTCTAACTGAACAATTGCCTCTGCATCGGAATCAACTGGCTTAGTAAAGAGTTTCATTTCTTTTGCTCTCTTAACTGCAATTTCCATGAAAGCGTTTTCCCTTTTAATTGGCAGCCCATTTTTTATATTACCTGCATCAACTACCAATGAATTCCATAGTTTGTTTTTAAACTCAGTCAATGAAACATTTGAAAAATCATCGCTTGTTTTATTGAGTGCTGAAATTGCGAAGTCATGATATTTAGGACTTTGAAGTAGCTTTTTGATTTTATCGTTTTTCAAAACGCTATTCAGTTGCGGAAATTTTTCTGCAACCGAATTCAGTTCACTTTCATCAAGTGGTGGAATGTCAACTACGCCTAACTCTTTTTTGTCAATGCCAAACTTCAGAGTGATTAAGTCAATTGAGTATCTTCTTGCTGAACTTATTATTTTGATGTCAGGAAAATCTTTAAGCAAGGCAAGTAATTGTTTGAATGCACATTCAGGATTTGCTTCCAACAATTTTTCTAAACTGTCAATGAAAATTATTTTGTCGGGAATAAGAGAAACGCAAGAGAAAATATCGTGTATGGTTTCATTTACTCCCTGACTTGAAAAAACATTTGCAATCGTTGGTTCGTTAAATTGGTCTGCTCTAAAAACAAAAACACTTGCAGTAGAGAATTCCTTTTCAAGAAATTCTTTTAC
>CAIPJU010000187.1 GCA_903865465.1 uncultured Bacteroidota bacterium | reverse complement strand
GGGAGGCTCAAAAGGATTTCACCAGCAAAGGAATAATGAACAGTTATAAGAAAGAGCTGAAAGGGTGGAACATTAATGTCAAAAATAATAAGGATATAGCAGTTAAATTAGTGGTTGAGGACCAATATCCTGTTTCGAAATCGGATGAGATCAAAGTTGAACTGCTCGAATTATCAGGAGCTGTTCAGGAGAAGGAGACAGGGAAACTTACATGGAATATCGAGTTGAAGCCGAAAGAGAAGAAGACTCTTTTATTGCAATACTCCGTGAAGTATCCCCGGGAACGAAAGGTTTTGGTAGAATAAAAACAGGAAGAGTAAGCCATGTTTTAAAGCTATTTTCCTCAAAAACAGAACTAATGGAAAATGAATTAAGACCCTTTTGGAATAAAATCTTTAATTTCGACTGGAAGTTCGGGCTTTTCCTGATAATGATTGTCTGTATTCCCAGATTTATTCTGGTCCTGCTTGCCAACTCTTCAGGAAATTACGGATCTATTGGCCTTATAATGGCAGTCTCGGCAGTAGCACCCTTTCTGTTCCTGAATAAAAATGGCTTAAAAAAAATAGGAATAAGCTGGCCAAAGAAGTACCATTGGCTTCTGATAGCTTTTGCATCCGGGTTGATTTTCAGCATTATACTTTATCTTATTGGAAAAGGCCTTTATGGCAACTCATATCATAACTGGTATCAGTATATAGGAAAATCCTATAAAATACCCCCGGGCTTAGATCAGCAAAAGAAGGCTGTCATGTTCTCGATTATGGCAATAACCGGGATGACCTTCAGTCCCATTGGTGAAGAGTTGTTTTTCAGGGGAATTGTTCATTCAGCTTTCGCTAAATCATTTGGTGAAAAGAGAGCATCTGTCGTTGACAGCTCAGCATTTGCCCTGACTCATATTTCTCATTTTGGATTGGTGTTTATTAATAACAGTTGGAATTTCCTGATCGTGCCTGCTTCAATTTGGGTATTATGCATGTTCATTGTCAGTTTACTTTTCATCAGGTTTAAGAAAAATACCGGTTCAATTTCAGGTGCAATGATTTCACATGCAGCATTTAACTTAGGGATGATTTATTGTATATTCTACCTGATATAGATTTCTTATACTAAAAAAACCTCTGAATCCGGTCAGGGCATATTTAATTCTATGACAGATTAAAATCCAATCAGTTTTATCAGCTTTTATACCCCGGCCCCGAGGGGTGAAAGCTAAAAAATCGGCCTGTTCCTCTTGGGGATAAAGGGTAAAAACAGGACGATTTTTCAAATCTGTCAAAGTAGAGTTAATGAAGGAACCGTATTAAGGCATTTAAAAAACTGAAATAATGGTAATAAGAAGAGTTAAACAATTTTTTCTAAGTAATGGGGAACTTATGATGGTTTAAAGTTAACTCCTGGATATCTTCCGATATTGTTTCTTTATTAGTAAATAACATTCTTAAGTTAGTCAACTCAAATAGGTCATTGGTCAAAATCCATACTCAATTCATTGCTTTTCTGGCCCTAAAGCTGCTATATACCTCAAATATTATCTACCTTGCATTGGGGAAAATAGTATAATATCTTCAGAGGAACATCTTTGCTTTTTTAATAATTAAGGTATTGGAAATTATGAAGAGAAGGGAGATTCAACAACATTTTACATTATGTTTTCATCAGGCTGTCGCAGTGACATGATGGATGATTTTTCCGGATTTTAATCCAGAAGATAGCATAATATTTAGGAGAGTGTTCAAATCCCTATCTAATGAAAATTGATAATTAAGGTTATTTGATATAAAATATAAAGTCAAAATGTTTTTAGTAAAGAAATTTTTAATTTATTTTACAATGAACTTTAAAAACTCCGCAAAATGAAAAAAACATCTACTAAATTCTTTGTTGCACTTGCTGCCGTGACATTGATGTTCATTGGATGCAGCAAAACTTCCGATTTTGATAATCCGGGAAGTTCACTTAACAGTAACTCCAAAATTATACCTCACGTTTATGGAGTATTGCCAACTACTGATGCAATGGTCATTGGCCTGCCTGTATATTCAAAAGAGAGCATGACTTCAAGGGCACTCGAAGGAACTTTGGCGACCAGCCTGACTCTTGCTACTCCTGCTATCAGGGATCAGGGACAGATTGGTTCATGTACTGCATTCTGCGGAGCAGAGACTGATGAGATCCTTTATTATTATAAGAACGGTAACTGGCCCAGTATCCTAAGCCCTGCATTCCTTTACTACTGCGAAAGGGTATTGATTCTTAAGCAAAAGATCACTGCCGATAATGGAGCCTCGATGGTTAATGTTCCTCAGGCACTTCAGAAATACGGCGATTGCCTCGAGACTTCATATGCTTATCCAAGCAGCAATACCTCAACAGCTTATAAGACAGCACCTAAGGCAGCAGCTCTGACAGAAGGTCTGATTTACAGGATAGGACAGGCAAAAACAAGCTATGCCCTGGTTGCTACCGGTGATGTTACTGCAGTTAAAACTCTTCTGGCAGCTAATACTCCGGTTATGATGGGTTTCAACGTATATGACAACACAAAATATACATTGTTTGAAGGACTGAATACCACCAGCTATACCTATAATCCTCTGACTTCATCAGGAGCTCTGGTTTCAGGTGCCAGACTTCTTGGCGGACATGCAGTTCCTCTCGTTGGATATGATGACAGCCAGGCTGGTGGCGCTGGTGCCTTCCTTGTAATGAACTCATGGGGTACTTCATGGGGCAACCAGGGATACTTCTGGCTTCCTTACTCAGTGTTTAAGAGCACAAAAATCGTTCCTGCCAACAACTGCTATTATGCTACTCTGAACTAGAAAATATTATAAATTAGTTTTAAAAAGAGGCTGCCGGTGCGACAGCCTCTTTTTGTTTCCCGGAAAGGAGTTATCTCGCTGTACCAACTGAAATGTTTTAACTTTATCTTTGAAACCTGAATATTAATTGAAAATAATCCTTCATCATGTCCAAACTATTTTCTCCATTGACAATCAGAAATATCACACTGCCAAACAGGATAGTAATGTCGCCCATGTGCCAGTATTCAGCACGAAATGGTTTTATAAGTGACTGGCATACTTTGCATTATGGAACAAGAGCTACAGGAGGAACAGGACTCATCATAGTTGAAGCAACAGGAGTTTCACCTGAAGGAAGGATCTCCCCCGGAGATTTAGGCATATGGAGCGATGATCATACAGAGGGTTTGGAAAGTGTCGTGAACTTTATACATAATCATGGTTCGGTTGCAGCAATACAACTTGCACATGCAGGAAGAAAAGCCTCCTGTGCGGTGCCTCACAACGGGGGGAGACAACTCGGAATAAAAGATGGAGGATGGCAGACTCTTGCACCCAGCGCTGTTCCGTTCTTTGAGGAGGATTGCATCCCTGAATCACTTAACAAAGAAGGAATCGATAAGGTTATTTCTGATTTCAGGAATGCTGTAGGACGCGCCCATAAGGCAGGTTTTAAGGTTGTCGAAATCCACAGTGCACATGGATATCTGTTGCATCAGTTTCTCTCTCCGCTAAGTAATAAACGTACAGATGAGTATGGCGGTTCTTTTGAAAATCGCACCCGGCTGATACAAGAGGTTGTAGCTGCTGTAAAAACAGTGTGGCCCTCCGGAAATCCTCTTTTTGTCCGCATCTCAGCAACCGACTGGAGTGAAGGGGGCTGGAATCCTGAAGAGAGCATAAAACTGGCGGAGATTCTGAAAAATCTGGGAGTGGACCTTATAGATTGTTCCTCCGGAGGTAATGTTCCTAATGCTAAAATACCTGTTGGCCCGGGATACCAGGTCCCCTTCTCCAAATCAATAAGGAGTACCGGAATACTAACCGGTGCTGTAGGCGTTATTACAACTGCCGATGAGGCCGAAACTATCCTTCAGGAAGAGAAAGCCGATCTGGTACTTTTTGGAAGAGAGCTTTTGAGGAATCCCTATTTCGCACTTCATGCCGCAAAAAAGCTGGGAGCAGATATCAAATGGCCTCTGCAGTACCTCAGGGCTAAATAGATTCGGGTAATTATCGAACACAGAGAAAAGGAGATTTGGTTTCGAAGATGATTTCTGCAAACTGCTGTCATCTGTAGAGAGCCGGAACAAAAATCTTTCTCTTTATACTACTGCTTTTAAAATAATTCACTTAACTTGTGATGATTATATGATGACCAATGAAATCATCCCTGTTGTTTAGTTCTTTATTACTTATGATCATTTTGATCATGCCGGCGTCCTGCTCAAAAGAATCAGCTGACGCAGAGCGGCCTTCTTTACCTGTCAGCCACAGGGTTGGCAAAGTTCGCATACCCTTACCACTCGGTACTATAAGGGGCTACTTCGGAACTGACTTTAGAAAGTTTGACCAGCAGATTGAAAAGGTTCAAGCCGTGGACTCATTTTCAAATTGTTACTTTTACAACCCCGTCAACAAGGATTTCAATCAAACAAATCTGATAAGATCCGATACGGCTTTTATTGTCGCAATATATATAATGGGATACCCCCTGGACTCATTATCCCCTTCACTCCCCGTTCCTACGGGGCTTGGAAAGTTCGTTGAAATTTCATTATATACTTTCCCGGGCTCAAATAATAATTCAGCCGTACAATACACACTGATAGATTCTTATGGCAAATGTATCTCCATTACCGACATGACCGATGATGTTCTCACCGGAACCTTTCAAGGCATATTGAAGTCATCGAACGGCGAACGTCTGCCTGTATCGGAAGGAGAATTCAAAATAAAAATATTCCGGAAGCATATGGAATAGATGCTTCTATTTAGTCTGCTTGTTCATATGAA
Source organism: uncultured Bacteroidota bacterium (assembly GCA_903865465.1). Lineage (GTDB taxonomy): Bacteria > Bacteroidota > Bacteroidia > Bacteroidales > VadinHA17 > LD21. Next base: position 8,259 of record CAIPJU010000187.1, on the reverse strand, counting down.
CTACTATCCTTGTATCGTTATCCTTTGAGAGGGAACCAGCTTCTGCCGACCAGTCGGAATAATTCAGAACCAGTTTGAAGCCAAAAACATCCTTGTTGATTTTCAGGGCATCGCGCGAGAGGCCAAATTCCATTCTTACAGTGTCAGTAAGCTCCTCGGAATGCCCCATTACGATTGCATTGCTTATTGGGCCGGGTCCGTTCCATGACCACTGTGACTGGTCGGGGCCCACGAAAGAGTAGAAATCAAGCCAGCCTGTTGGAATATTCCCTTCGTAGAGCAGATCGGCTCCAAGAGCAGATGAAAACCCTGTTGATAATGAGTTGTCGACATCCATATACAGATCCATAATAGCTGCGTTAAGAGCAACAAGTCCGTTTGTTCCTGCTGTCCCGTACTCAATAAAGATGTAGACATAGTTGGCATCATAGTCGACCTTGCCCCTTATCATATGGTCTGTGCCCTCAATCTGAAAATCGGGGTAAGTAACTCCATTCCAGTCAGAAAATGAGTTATCATCGAGTTTTACAACTGAGGGCTTGTCAACCCTCAGAACCGTATGCATGGTCCATGATTCTCCGTTTATACTTCCTTTCATTGTAATAAGGTAGCTGCCGGTTGCAGTAAACTGATGGACAACCGAATCTCCGACTGTCAGAGCCTTGTTATCACCAAAATTCCAGCTGATATCAGTTGCATTCCTCGTCTGATTGGCAAAAGTTACCGACAGACCATTATAGTAGGTTTTGAAATCGAGGGGAGGTGTCTCGGTAAGAGCATATTTTCCCTCTTTTTTACACGCCAACGAGATGACAATCAGTACAATTGCCGCAAATATTGATATATTAGTCTTTTTCATAATAAGCTCTCCGTTAAAATTAATCATTTGGAACGCATAACTTGTTGGTGCTGATCTCGCTTGAAGGTATAGGATAAACTGTTGAAGCATCCCCTGCGTGGATCAGGACCCCTGAAGCAGTCAAACCCGGTTCACTTCCTGAGGGAATACCATTATATGTATCGAGATGATAACCCCAATAATTACGGATAAGATCCTTCCCGTTTCTCAGGATGTCGAAGATCCTCTCCCCTTCAAAGGCAAGCTCAATCCTTCTTTCCTTCAGCACGAAATCAGTAACATTAGCCAGGTTTATGTCATCCCTGCCGGAATCATAAAGATAATCAGTGAGGTTGCCACCTTCAGGAACAACCATCCTGTTGGTCCGGATTTCATTAATATCAGCCAGGGCAGCATCAATATTACCGGTTTTTGCATAAGCTTCGGCCCTGTTCAGATAAACCTCAGCCAACCTTAGCATTACAGGAGAACTGAGAGTTGGTGAAGCTCCCTGTCCGGAGAACTTTCTGATATAATAGATATTGACCCCGTTTTTCAAACCGGGATTTGAAGTCTCAATATATTTCCACCTGACATCGACGTCCATCAAAGGAGTTCCGAATCCCATTTCGTTAAGTACTGAAGGTGAAGCTCCCTCCTCGCCCCAGCAGTTGGCACCGTTGTAGATCATTGATGCTATTGAGGCTTCTTTCTTTTCATCGACTGTAAGGAAGGGTATGCACCAGATGGTTTCCGAACCATTCATCGCCTCAGCAAAATAACCGGGATATGAGTCGGTAGTCTCGAGCGAAAATGCACCAGAGTTTATTACCGAATCGGCATAAGCTATAGTATTTGGGAAATCGTTCATATAAAGGTAAACCCTCGAGAGGAGGGCCCATGCACTCTGTTTGGAAGCAAATCCACGATTATTGCGTGCTTCAGGGGGCGTTTCGGTCATCAGGGAGGCTGCCTTTTTAAGGCTGGAAATAATGTAGTCGTAAGTTTCGCCCAGGGTTGCTCGTGCTTTGGGTGCGCCGTCGGCGGAAGATTCGCGCAGGATTACTCCTGGCAGTGAACTGTTTTCTGCAGAATAAGGTTTTGCAAACAGCCTGACGAGGTTGTGTGTGACAAAAGCCCGAAGGAAATAGCATTCTCCTTTAAGATAATTCGTAAGAGGGTCGCTCCCTTTCTCATCGGCCATCTGAATGGCAATATTAGAACCGTAGATAATCTTATAAGACACTTCCCAGAAACTGTTGATGTTCGATTTCTCAGAAGCCCGGTCATTGTACCTGAAACTGTTGATAAGGTCATCTTCTGTTTTGTAGCCGCATACAATATCATCGCTGGCGAAATCGCTCAGCTGGAAATACTGACGAAGATACCAGTTGTTGGAGCTCTCTCCGCCCGGGATATCCTTGAATTGTGAATAACCTCCATTTACCAGACTGACGAGACCGTCGGATGTATTTTTTACCTGAGTCCCGGTAAGTGCATCGGTTGGTATTATATCCAGCTTGCAGGAGGAGACGGAAGCAAGTAATGCAAGAAGTATGAGATATTTGAATATTATTTTCATCGTGAGATTTTTTAGAGTTTTCAGAACCGGATGTTAATACTGCATACAAACTGCCTGTTATTCGGGTACTTGAATTCGGCATACCCTGGTAAACCATTGCCTGGATTTATCGACACTTCAGGATCCTGCCCCCAGAAGCTTGTAAAAGTATACAGATTGTCTGCCCCTACCGAAAAGGTCAGTCCGGTAAGCTTCAACCTTGAAACAAGCGATGAAGGAAGTTCATAGCTCAATGTAATGTTCCTGATCTTTAAATAACTGCCATCCTCAATAAACCTTGTTGAAGGATCATATGAGTTGACTGCATTCTGGGGAAGAGGATGATTTGCAATATCCCCCGGCTGCTGCCATATTTTCCAGTCGCTTCTTGGCATCATAACATTAAATCCCACATCCTGGAGATCATGGTCGACATACCGTCTGAAATAGTTGTAGATCTTGTTCCCTGCAGCATACGAGAAATTGGCGCGGAGCGAAAGGTTGCCATATTTCACTTCTGTCCCGAAACCGCCCTGTATCTTAGGCATTGGAGAACCATATTCAATCTTCCTTGCGGCCTGGTAATCGTGGGTTGGTTTCCCGTCGCTGCCTACCCATAGCATTGATCCGTTTGCAGGATCGATGCCATAATATTCCTTTGCGTACCATGAATAGAGTGTTCCTCCATTATGATAGATCTGAACAATCCCGTAAGCATTTGCATTCTGGATGGTATCGCTGCCAAAGCCAGCAAGCCTGTTTTTATTGAAGCCTATGGTGAAGTCAGTTGTCCATGTAAAATCCGACGACTTAATGTTGATTGTAGAGATACTCAGCTCCAAACCCGTATTCTCCGATCTGCCGATGTTCTGCCACTGCTTTCTGAATCCGCCTGAAGGAGGAAGATCGCGGTAAACGAGAAGATTCCGGGTGATATTCTTATAAGCATTAAAGTCGATGCTTATACGTTGAAATAAACCCAGCTCCAATCCTGCATTCAACTGGTCGGTCTGCTCCCAGGTCAGGTTTGGATTGGCCATCTGGTAAGGAATCGCTGCGGGCAGACCATTGTATTGTGAGGCATACCTGAACTGTTCCATGTATTTATATGGCCCTATATCCTTCATGCCGGTTTTTCCCCAGCTAAGTTTAAGTCTGAGGTTATTTACTGCCTTAACTGACTTCAGGAAATCCTCGCTGCTGACATTCCATGCTGCCGAAAGACTTGGAAACATAGCAGTCCGTTTGTTGGGTGCAAAAGAGGAGGACTGGTCGACCCTGAATGAACCGGTAAAAAAGTATTTGTTGTTTATTGTATAGTTAAGCTGTGAGATAAGCGACTGCATCACCGAGCTTACCGGGGCGCCCTCAATTGAATATTGTCCCGAGGCCACCGATGGTACTTTAAGTCCTTCGGGAAGACCGGTCCCTGATCCGCGGATGTAATCTGAGTTATCCCCCCCAGCTTCGAAACCTATCAGCCCGTTCAGCGAACGGCCACTTTTATCGAAACGGAACTTCAGCAGGTTGGTAGTAATGCCTCCATAATTGAAGTCATTTCTCGAACTCACAAAGCCTGTGCCATAATAAGATAAATTATCAGCCGTCGCCGAGTAATATTGTTTATCCATCGATGAGCCTGCACTTAAGCGGTTTGCAGAGGAAAACGACAGCCAGTTGTTGATTTTAATATTAAGATCAAGGTCATAATCGAAGGAAATTCCAATATTGCTCAGTTCAGAATTATTGGCTGCCTGAATAGGATTTATCTTATCTTTCGACCATATTCCGGAGGCATTTTTAAAACTTCGCGGCTTACCATTTGCATCATAGGGATTATCCCAGGGCATGCTGGTATAAGCATAATAAATATTCATATAATCGGCTCCTATGGTCTTTGAACCGCTGAGATTTATGTTGTTTGACAGGCTGACCCTGTCGGAGAACTTATAGGTACTATTGGCGCGCAGGTTAATCCTCTTATAACCTGTATTTATGAATGTCCCCTCCTCGTCATAATAACTTGCCCCGACATAGTAGGATAATTTATCAGTCTGACCCGAAGCGGAAAGAAAATAATTCTGAACTACAGCTGGTTTGAAAGTCTCCTTAAGCCAATTGGTATTAACATCCAGGAGCGAAGCAGGTCTGGCAGCATTAAATTTCCTGTCGTCAATTTCGAACAGGACAGGGTCGCGGAAATACTCGCGATGATAGTCATAAAGGGTTTTGCTGTCCATCATTGTTACATGGCCATGGTCAGCCACCCTGATCCCGGTTACTGCCTTAAACTCGAACTGACTCTTTCCGGGTTTTGCCTTGCGTGTTGTAACAACAATGACACCCCCGTTTGCCTGTGAGCCATATAGGGCAGTAGCCCCGGCATCCTTCATAACGGTCAGAGATTCAACATCATTTGGATCGAAGTTACCACCAATGATGCCATCGACAACATAAAGTGGTCCCTGGTTGGGGGCGCTGAATGATGAAGATCCCCTGATTCGGATATCCGGAGTTGAACCCGGGCTGCCGGAACCGTTTACTACCTGGATTCCTGCAACCTTTCCCTGGAGCATGGTTCCGATATCGTTCGAAGTTACGTCCATAAGCTTATCAGATGAGACGGTTGTGACTGCGCTGGTAATTTCGTTCCTTTTCCTGTTACTGTAACCCATTACAACAACCGTTTCAAGTTCATTTACCTGAGGTTCCATCCGGATGATAAGACTAGCCTTATCACCTGCTGTCACCTCCTGGGTATTATAGCCTATAAAGCTGAATAACAGGATGTCGTCCTTCTTCTTTATGGTAATTGAGAAAGTACCGTCAGTGCCGGTTGAGGTACCGACTGTGCTGCCCTTTATAATGACATTTACACCCGTCATAGCGGCTTTATCACTGGCCGAGATCACCCGGCCCTTTACCTGGATTTGTCCGGATAAAGCGCCAAAAAATGCTGACATAATCAAAAAAAGAAGGATCTTTTTACTCCTAACAAAGAATAATTTCATAGGATTGGTTTTAATACGGTTCAAAAAGAAGCGGGCTTAATAAAAAAACAGTAACGATTATCAGGTCCCATTCAAAATTAGATAAACAGTGTGATATTTACAAGGATAATAAACAGAACTGGAACCTTACCGTAATTTAATCAATATGTTTACTCGTAAGGTGCCATAGGCCACAAACGGAACATCTGTAAGCCGATAAGTTTCTTACATAGGTATTCTCTTTTATATACTCGATTGCCTCCCATGCCTCATCGGCCGTGCTGTACGATTTCTTTTTACATGTAAAACCAACAGGGTTTATCTTTCTTACATGTGATGGTCCAGGTTTCATTTGAATAAGTACTTTTACAAAAATTGATGAAATAAAAGTATAAAATCCATACAAATCCTGAAATACTATTCTAAAACAGATTAAAAAGTGAAAGTGCGACCTGAAAACGGATTTAATTTTCACCGGCTTATATCCGGGGTAATTATTGTTATACTATTAAACTGTACTGGTTGTAAGGGCAATAGCCCATCGGGTGAACAAAGCGGAGGCAAAATGTCGGCCACTTCAACTGATGGAACTCTGGAAACAGATTATGATAACCATCCCGTTTATGCAATTCTGGTTCTGCCCGAAAATCCCCTTCCGGGTGAGCCATTCCGCGTAGTGTCGACGGGAGGTAAGAGCATTCTGTCGGAAAAGATCGAAGTCAGAGGCGGTGCAGGAACCCTGAAATCAGTTCAGAGTAAAACCGGTGATTGTATACCCTACTGGCGTCTGGATAACTTTGCCGGAGCCCCGGCTGGCAAATATAAAGCTATCATCTCCGATGGAAACAAGGTTGCGGCTGTCCGGGAATTTGAGATACAGCAGTCCGGACCTAATTCACAACTTTCAGTCAGCCGGAAATCAGACAAGGGATGGGATAGCGGCATGGAAGCAATCTATTCCGCCTGGATTAACGCATTGTTCCAGGGTTTCGGAGAAGATGCTTCGTGGCCTGCCCTGCATGAAGTTACCAGGAATAAAAATCAGAATTTCCTTTATAACTGCCTTTCACTTGGGGAGGATGATCCGAACAGCAGAAACAGTTTGATAATGCAGCCTGACTGTGCAGATAATCCCTTCTTCCTGAGGGCATATTTTGCATGGAAAATTGGTCTTCCAATGGCATATCACATCTGCGACAGAGGATATGTCGGACATAATCCCAGGGCCGGAGAGTGGATCACCTATGGAATTAATGTTCCGAAAAACAACAGGGTTTCAGATTTCAATGCTTTCCTCCGGCGAATGAAAGATGGCGTCCAGTCAGGTACTGCAAGGACTGGCCTCGATGATCAGAATTCTGATTATTATCCTGTTTCGCTCAGACGCGAATCATTGAGGCCGGGAGTTGTTTTTGCCGATCCTTACGGACATACATTGATAATTGTCGGATGGATCAGGCAAACAAAAGAACATCCCGGTTTGCTCCTTTCGGTCGATGCCCAACCCGATGGTACTGTGGGAATCAAGAGATTCTGGAAAGGCAATTTTCTCTTCAACACAACAGAAGTAGTAGGTGAACCCGGGTTTAAGGCCTTCCGCCCTATATCATTGGAAAATGGTGCTCCTCGTCTGATGCAAAACAAAGATCTGACTGATTCTGAAGGGTTTATTCCTTTCTCCCTGGAGCAGAAGAAGATGAAGAGTGATCTTTTCTACCATACGATGGAGAGGTTAATAAATCCGCGACCCCTGGATCCCGAAGATGCACTTCTTGACCTGATAAAGGCCCTGCATGAGCAGTTGCAGGTGCGTATCACCTCTGTTGCAAATGGAGAGGAGTATTTCAACTTACATCCGGGAGCAGTGATACCAATGCCATCGGGTGCAGCAGCCATTTTCCAGTCAGGGGGCCAGTGGGAGGATTTTTCAACACCTAATCGCGATCTTCGGCTATTGATTGCCATGGATGCGGTAAGCGGATTCCCTGATCTTGTTGCTGCTAATCCAGGGGATTTCAATATTTCAGGACTTTCATCAGCTGAGCATATCAGGAAAAAACTGGAATCGATCCTGGATAAGAAGAGCAATGAACTTTCAATTACATATACCGGATCGGATGGATCTTCTCAAAAGCTAACCATAGGCGAAATCCTTAAGAGAAGGGAGGCATTTGAGATGGCGTATAATCCAAACGACGGACCTGAGATCCGATGGGGTGCACCCGAAAAGAGTGAAGAGCGGAACCGATGCAGGAGACATGTCTCTGCAAGTCAGCTTGAGAAGATGCAAGCCGTCAGAAAATGGTTCAGTAAAAGGCTGCACCCACCAACGTGAACAGTGTGAGAGTGAGTGCGAGAGTGAGTGCAATTTATACTCCGGGAGGAAGCTTAAGCAGCATCTGTTCGCGGTAGTTTATTGTCTCACCATCGACTACAAAAGTTCCGTCGCCGTTAGCATGTATTGTCCTGCGTTCCTTTCTTTCGGCATCGATCCATGCATGTACAGCATCAAGAATGATAATGTTGTGTTTCTCAATATGATCTATTACCCTGCATTCGATATTCGCAATACACTCCTTTATCAGGGGCGCTTCCACCAGCTTCGCTTTTAGTGGAGTTAGTCTGAACTTCCTGAATTTGTCCGTATCAGAACCCGAACACCCTCCTATGTCGACCACCTTTTTCGAGAGATCAACAGCAGGAATTGCCAAAACACATTCCCTGTTCTTCATAAGAGCCCTGAAGGAGTAGTTCCATTCCCCTGTCATGATGGCAAACTTCGGAGTAAAATCCATGACCATATGCCACGAAATGGTCATGATATTACTTTTTTTGCCGTCGTTTGTTGTAACGAGCAATACCGGCCCAGG
>CAIPJU010000186.1 GCA_903865465.1 uncultured Bacteroidota bacterium | reverse complement strand
CAGCAACAACAGAATCAGAACATTTTGAATCAAGCAATGCCATCTTCAATTTAACCATTGCCAATGCCAACAACTCTTCCTCAAATACTGCTGCGGTAAGTGGAATAAACGTAGGTGGCACGAATGCCAATAAAACCATAACCGGAAATACAATGTATAATCTATCTAATACATATAATTCATTTACCGGGAGTGTAATCGGAATCTCCTTTGGCACAACCAACAGTTCACATAACGTTTCATCGAATTTTATCCATAGTTTGTCTGTAAGCGCTTCTTCCACAAACGCCACTTTATATGGCATCCTTGCAGCTACCGGCACTACGACCTATTCAAATAATATCATAAATTTAGGAGGTAATACCGCCACTAACATTTATGGAATTTATGATTCGGGAGCTGCATCACAAACCTGTAATTTATATTTCAATACAGTTTATATCGGAGGTACTCCGGATGCCGGCGTTACAAATAAGTCATATGCCTTGTATAGCGCGGGTAATTCAAACACCCGCAATTTCAGGAATAATATATTTGAAAATGACCGGTCTACCGCAGGTGGTTCATCTTTTCATTATGCTGCCTACTTTAACTATGCTGTCAGTACCTCACTGACATTGGATTACAACGACTATTATGCTCCCGGAACCGGTGGTAAAATCGGATATTTCAATGGAACTGATGTTACAAATCTGCCGTTAATATCTTCTCTGGATGCCAATAGTATAACAAGTAATCCGGTTTTTGCAAGCGCCGGAGGCATTATAGCTTCAAATTATGTTCCATCGTATAGCAAACTGGCAGGAACTACAATCAGTACCATATCTACTGATTACCGACCCATTAACAGAGCTGGGACGCCAACAATGGGCGCATATGAGGGAACCTTGAACTTAAACGTTGATGTTTACAAATCGGGGACACTCCAATCTACCTATCTGCGCTTAAAAGATGCATTTGACAAGATTAATAACGGAACCCATACCGGCGCTCTCGAAGTCAGAATACAGGCAAATACGGTGGAAACTCTTCCGTGTGTGCTTTATCAAAGCGGATATTCCGGTGCAGGAGGCGTATCAAATTATAGTTCAGTTGTCATTTATCCGACTGTTACAGGGGTAACGGTCAGCGGTAGTATTAACGGAAATTTTATTCAGTTAAACGGAGCAGACAATGTTACAATTGATGGACGCGTGAATGCAACAGGTTCTGCACAAGACCTGGTAATTACCAATTCGGATAATATTAATTCTTCATCGACAATTCAGTTCATCAACTCTGCAGAAAACAATACGATAAAATTTTGTACGATCAAAGGTTCTGAAATCAGTTCGGGAAAAGGTGTAATTCATTTTTCTTCAGCCTCATCCGGGAACGGGAATAGCAGCAATACAATTGACAACAACAATATTACCAGCGATGCTGCAGGCAGGCCAATAAATGCTATATATTCTTATGGTTCAACTGGTTATGAAAATACTGGGAATATTATAAGTAATAATAATGTTTATGATTTTCTGAGGACAAGTACCAATTCTTATGGAATAAATATTTCGTCGGCTTCAACCGGCTGGACCATTTCGGGGAATAGCCTGTATGAAACTACCACAATTGTACCGACTTCCGGAAATACTTATCATGTTATTGATATTGGTGCAACAGCAAGCAATATGACAATAAGCGGTAACTATATTGGTGGCGCAGCTCCCCTGTGTGGCGGTTCGGCTTATACCGTTAATGCAAGTCTGTTACATTACTGGTGCGGAATTTTTATTAACTGCGCTCCTGGGATTACCTGCAACGTACAAAATAACACTATTAAGAACATAAACTATACAAGCATATCCGGTAACCCCTGGGATGGAATGTTCCTTAATTCAGGTAATGTTAATGTAACTGGAAATACCATTGGTGCAACAACCGGCACCAATTCTATTATAGTTACCACTCCGGTAGCTTCTGCGTCAACGACAATGAGTAATGGAATAGTGACGGGAATAACGCTTTTGGGGGGTGGAAGTGGCTACACCGCTGCACCCGTTATCTCATTTTCAGTGGCCGGCAGTACAACTCCGGCAACGGCATCTGCCTATTTAACAAACGGGGTTGTGACAAGTATTGTTCTTAATTCAGGTGGCAGTGGATATACTTCTGCACCTTATATCAGTTTTGACGGCGCAGGTTATTCAACTTCGCATGGGATACGTTGCCCGAGCACAGGAAATATTAATATCTCCAATAACAACCTGGGATCGATCACTACTGTAAGCTCTTCCTATTATTCGCATTGTTTTGAAACCATAGTGTTAAGCGGCGCCTCAGGAAATTACACTGTAAATAACAATTTAGTCGGCAGCCTGACAACGCAAAACAGCATACAAACCAGTTCGACAGCCAATGCTTCGCCTCAGAAACAGGATCTGCGCGGGATATTCAGCTACATGAACACAGGAACAACAACAATAACCGGGAACACCGTTGCAAATCTGTACAGTGCTTTTACGGGAACCGCCTCATCCAAAGCCGATGGTATATACACGTCCACCGGTTCCAATATCATTCAGAACAATACTGTAAGAAACATCTCAACAGGATCAGCAACAACAGTAACCGGTATTCAACAATTATCCACTACATCCGGTACATCACAGACAGTAACAGGAAACACCGTATATAATTTATCGAATACTAACGCTTCTACTGCAGTCATTATCAAGGGAATTGATTTTTCCGGTCCAAATTCGGGCACTAACATTGTTTCGGGTAACTTTGTCCATAGTCTCACTTTATCTTCAGCAAGCAATAATTCCGAAATTGACGGCATAGTCGTTAATGCCGGTTTGACAACCTGCTCCAACAATCTTATTAACCTCGGAGCAGGTGTTACCTCAGGCTACAAAATAAACGGGATCAATGACTACAGCGGTCCGGCAAATAATAGCAGTATATATTTTAATTCCGTGTATATCGGGGGAACCATTCCATCGGGTACAACTTCATCTACTGCCGCTTTAAGGAATCAGAATAATACTTCAGTCAGGAATTACAGGAACAATATTTTAGATAATGCCCGTTCAGGCGGTTCTTCCGGGAAACACTATGCTATTGTAATGGCCGGCATGGCTACCGTAAATATCGACTACAATGATTACTATGCCCCTGGTACCGGCGGAACAATTGGCAGTATTTCTTCTCTGGATAAAACAACACTGGACTTGTGGAAGACAGCAACCAGTCAGGACGCCAACAGCCTTAACACCGACCCGGGTTATACTAATGCAGGTAGCACAACTGCCTCAGATTATAATACTTCTGCGATATTGCCAGGAGTGTCAGGTACAGGAATCACTACTGACTATAATGGGATAATCCGGGGTTCTTCACCCAAAATGGGCGCACTGGAGGTTAATAATTATGTGTGGCAGGGAGTTACAAGTTCAAACTATGGTACTGCTTCCAACTGGACAAACGAAGCAGTCCCTCTTGACGGGGCAAATATAACTTTTGCCGCAACACCTGCAAATGATTGTATCCTGGACCAAAACAGAGCAGTCGGTAATATCACAAATGCCCAGTCTTCACATAAACTGGTAGCAAACGGAAAACAACTAACTATAAATGGCTCTCTTAATTTTACCAATGGAGCACAGATCGATGCTACCACTTCTTCATCGGTCGTCGTATTTTCAGGAACTTCCGCTCAAAGCATCCCTTCCGGTGCGTTTGTAAGTAATGCAGTCGAT
>CAIPJU010000185.1 GCA_903865465.1 uncultured Bacteroidota bacterium | reverse complement strand
GAGGGATCTGTTACATCCTGATAGTAAGATGCGCTTGCAAGCCTGAGGGAGACTAAGCCACTTTCCTGCTGAACACTTACATCACCGGCAATTTTATCTTTGCCATTATCTGATTGACTACTGCAGCTCCAGAGGAGGATTGAAGCTAAACCAAAGTAAACCAAATTTTTAATTTTCATGACTTTTACTCCTTGTGATTTTAGTTCGGTTAATATTATTCTGAGATTTTGTTTATTCAAGAGATTAATAATCGTTGATTACAGGGATAACCATTTTCACGAAGCCACCAGCGAAATGACTTTGCAATTTTTCTTCTCCTTAGAGTTACCGTCCCAAATTCTTCTGATATTATCTGATATTGTGCTTTCATAGTTTTTAGTCATAATTTTCAATTCAAAGATAAACCTCATGTATACATCAGTCAAGCAGGCAAGGCCCATGAATTGACCAATGGCTAAGTCAAATGGGCGGCAATGTCATAGGTTTCATGACGGTCATCAATGAGTTTTGAGGCTTTATTATCAAATTTTATCCGTTAGTCAAAAGCTTGCTAATATTTATCACTGAAAATGAACCTCCTATTAAAAGTAGTTACAGAATAGGGTTAACATACAGAATATTAGTGATTAACGTAGGCTTTAAGCTAGCAGGGCATTTCCCGATAATTTTGACAAACAGATAAATTCCGGGGATTTAATTTGTGAAAAAGAGGCTGGTTTTACCCTTTTTGATTTGAAAATGTCCTGAAAAAACTTAAAGAAACGCGTAAAACAGCTCTCAAGGGAGAGTGTGAAGTATAAGTCCGCAGTTTTTATACTAAGATTTAATTATAAGGCTCGAAGTCAATTTCAAGGAAACCGGAGACTTCATTTAACCAGTAAGTCTCTACAAATGAGGTGTGATTCGGATGACGATTATAAGCTTCATATTCAATGGAACTTCCAAATTCCATTGATAATCCGAAGTCATAATTATTTTTACTGCTTACCTGCCTGAGGAGTTCAAATTTGTTCACACCTGGAATAGATGATAATTTCTTCATGGCTTCCAGAAATTTTTTTTCTTCCGAAGAATCTTTAAAATGCTTCAACCTGAAAACTACAGTATGTCGTATCATATTTTGGATTTTAGGCCTCTATATTACAAAGTAAAGGTGTAGGTGTATTTTAACAGGAGAGATCTGTTGTTATATAATGGCAGACGTGGATTCTCGACATCCCTGTAAGTATTCCTGCCTTCATTTAAGACAATGTAGAAATCATTTCCTTCACGCGGGTTATACCTGAATCGAAAATTGGTCATTACATTATTATCTGCATTGTTATACTGGATAAAGGTACTCAATGAAAGTTTTGTACTTAGCATAACACTGGCTTTGAAACCTGTTATACCTCCTCTGAAGGTCTGATTCCTGTTATTAAACTTTACCAGGTTATGGTTATAAGTCAACCCAAGCTGAAGGGCTGATCCTAAATTCCATGATGGGGAGGCCCCAATTGAAATAATGGAGCCATCATAAAATGATCCTCCAATGAAGTCGATGCCAAGTACAAATTTATTGGTATGGGGTGAACTAAGATGAGTTTCAAATTGGTTAAAGCCATATTGTCCCGAAGGAACGAAGGTGTTCTTTGAAAAGTTGAAGGTGTCGCTTACATTTTCATATTGATGGTTAATGAATACCATACCACCGTAACCCGATTTAAGGTTGAATTCATACATAATGCCTGCCATCAACGACTGGGCAGAATTTGTTGCATTGTCAAAATAACTCATAGCATTAATACCAATCTGGTGACTCTGTATCGCAGAAGATTCACCAGGGATCCATCCGTAACCTGCCATTCCGCTATAGTTTGCATAATTGTTACGTGTAATGAATCCGATTCCGGGATTAAAATCTTTTCCACTTCGCGAATATGTAAAATCATAGTTCAAGCCCTTCTGTGTAAACCTGTTCCAGTCGACATATAGCTGGGTGGCATTTAGCGATAACAGCTTATTGTCTGAAGTCTTATCTGAGACTTGCGCTACTTTAACATTCAAATAATCATTGCCCGTTATCTTGAAAATTCCATCAGCCCCATAAGCAATATTATAAGTTCCATCGACTCCGACCCTTGTGGTAAATATCCCGCCTACATAACTATTCTCATTGATAACCTGTCTCCTCATCCTTAGTATTCCAAAGTTTTCAGAAGTGAGAGGATTCGATTGACCCGTTCCCTGGTTTACTGCATGTGTTTGCATGTCGAGGAAACCAAGATCCCATTTTCCTATCATACCTGTGACTCGTGCTCCTCCATAAATTGGAACCTGCCCCCCGTTATTCAGACCAATTCTGCGGCTGTAGAAAAGGCTGCTTCCATGTTCAAAATCAAATCCGAACACACTCGATCGTTCCTGGAAAAAGGTTCTCTTCTCGGGAAAGAAGAGAGAGAAACGGGTCAGGTTAATCTGCTCATCATCAGCTTCTACCTGCGCAAAATCGGTGTTTATAGTAAGATCCATGGTAAGGTTATTGGTTAGACCGTATTTTATATCCAATCCTGCATTTAATTTCTGGCTCTTGGTTAAATCATAAGCCGTTGAAGAAGAATTAATTGAATAATCATTCTGGAAACCACCAATTACATATGGAGCTATATAAAACGGCTTCCTCGATTTAAGGCCTTCAAATGTAATCTCCTGTGCCTTCGAGGGTCTGTATGCACTTGTCATTCCCCAGTTAGGCGGAATCGCAGGAAAGACATCAACTTCATTCTTATGGGCTATATTTCGTATGCATATTAATCCCATGACAATCTTGCCATCTTTCTCCTTGAATCGCATACTTGAAAAAGGTATACGTATTTCTGCAAACCATCCTTTATCATTTATTGTAGTCTTAACATCCCAGAAAGTATTCCAGCTCATATTGAAAGGACCCTGTCCCGGCCCGCCGAACATACCAATGGCATCTTTTGCAATTGTGAAATCACTTCTTAGTCCTGTCGGAGTAGTTGCAAAGCCAAGCCCATTCTCTTTATCATTGAAGGAATCAAATATCAGCATCAGCTGTTCGCCGGCAACCTGCATCTCATCCCTCTTTTTTGAGGTTATAAGCATGTCGGAGGGATTATTGTCATATAACCTGGCGCTTATATAGAGATAGGTATCGTCATAGCACAGCATAACCTCGCTTTTTTCCGATGGCGTGTTGCCAAATGTGGGTATATGCATTGTCATAACCAAGGGATTGACATTTTGCCAGCACTGATCGTCAACAATACCATCAAATTTAAATTCTCCTTTAATCCTTGATATCTAAACCTGTTCCTGCGGAAAAGCCACTTCAGCAGTCGTCAGGAGACTAAAAATCAACAGAAATCTTTTTAACAACATGTTCATTTACTTATTTATAGGCATTATTATTTCTGCGAATTTATTCAGATAAGTAATACCCATTTAATATATAAGACATAATCTGTAATTATGACGATGAAATGGGGTTTAACGTCGACTAAAAGAGTATAATTATCAATGCCCGATTCAAGGGTAATTGGTTCTCTTTAATAATAAAGATGTATTTTTAGAAAACATACTTACTTCAAAAATATGATTGAATACCATTTATTTAAGGACGACCTTAATGCAGCAGAGATTTTGAAAGGTTCCCCGGTGATAGCCACTCCTGAAGATATGCTTGACCTTATTGCTGAGGCAGGCTATCAAAACAGTATCGCAGTTATTATGCACCGTGAAACCCTGCATTCTAACTTCTTCGATCTTAAAACACGATTAGCAGGCGAGATACTACAGAAGTTTTCGAATTACAGGATGAAACTTGCTATTGTTGGCGATTTCTCTGACCTCGACAGCAAAAGTCTGAGCGATTTCATCAGGGAAAGTAACAGGACCGGGATAATAAATTTCGTAAATTCAGTTGATGAAGCATTAGCAAAACTTAACAGATAAATCTTTTTTTTGTATGCTATTAAACACAGAGGACAATTAAAATGAACAGACCATCATTACCCTTGGCAATCCGCTACGGAATATTTTCGATTATTGTAATTAATGTGATCCTCGTTGTCTTTGGAATAGTTTTGGTTCCCACTGCATTAACTGCATCAAAAGATGGATTGAGCGGATTGATCGCATCTTTAATGATCTTGCTTGTTTATGGCATTGCAGTTTGGTTTGGTCTGAAACCTACCGAATTGAAGCATGGTAAAATACTTCAATATTCTCTTTTTTTCGGGGGAATAATTGGTTTCCTGTACGG
>CAIPJU010000184.1 GCA_903865465.1 uncultured Bacteroidota bacterium | reverse complement strand
GGTGAAATGTCATGAGAAAAACGTCTTCAATCTGTTTTTATGATCCAGACCTTCACAATTTTTAACAGAAGAGAAAAGGCGCAAAAAATGTGCCATGTTTTAAATTTACCGCCGCAATGTTTTCTGAACTATTCCCGAAGTCCGATGTTTAGGTAATATTATTGAACCAATGCAACAAATTTAAAATAATGAACTCTTTCTAATGTTTTGAACTGAAATATTTTATAAATTTACCTTAGTGTAAGAAATGGCGGTCAAAAAGAGTATATCAACAGTTTTGCATTTTTTATTATGATAAAGCGATCTCTGATTCAGATATTACTATTGGTTTTTACTTTCTTGCCGGCTTTTGGACAGGGAACAGATTCCCTCGGGGTAAAACAGAGGAATGATTCTTCCAGGAAGAGTTTCAGACTTTTTGAGGATGACAAACCCCTTGAGATTTCACTTGAATTTAACCTGACCTCTTACATGAGGTCAAAATCAAATGAAAATTATCTTAATGCCGTTATGGTCTTCAATCCAGGAACCAGTGATTCACTTAGGACTAAAGTAAAGCTCAGAACACGAGGTATTTTCAGGAGACAAAATTGTAATTACTCACCGATTGAACTCAACTTTAAGGGCAACCACCTGCCTTATTCCGATCTGAAAAGCATTTCAAAACTTAAACTGGTGACACAATGCCAGTCAGGGGCTATTAATGAAAACTATCTTGTAAGAGAATACCTTGTTTATAAGTTGTTTAATGCAATGACGGATACAAGTTTCAGGGTTAGGTTGCTGGCAGTTAATTATATCGATTCAGAAAAGAAAAGGAAAACAGTTAGGCAGGCGGGTTTCTTTATTGAGCCTGTTGAGATGCTTGCAGAGAGGACAAATACTGTTCAGGTTAAATCGAAGATGCTCAACCAGAGAAGTATGATTCCCTATATTATGGACAGGGTAGCTATATTCAATTATATGATAGGAAATTATGACTGGTCAGTTCCTGGTCTGCATAATATCAGAGTCTTAAAATCGAAATTATTGGTAAGTGATCCGCGTGGAATAGCTGTTCCTTATGATTTCGACTGGTCGGGACTGGTTAATGCCGATGATGCGATCCCTGCCGACAATGTTGGAATTCCAACAGTGCGTGACAGACTATTTCTTGGAATGTGCCGGTCGAGGGAAGTTTATATTCAGGAATTAAAGCAGTTTGCCGGTAAAAAACCTGAGTTTTATAAAATAATAAATGAATTCAAGCTTATAAGCAAAAGAGATAAAGAGGAGATTATTGGTTTTATGGATTCATTCTTTGATAAATTATCAGGGAAACGCGATCTTTCCAGTCTGTTTTTTGAAACATGTAAAATAATTAAACCCTAATGAACGAAAATTTACCTGATGGTTTTTTCAGCCTGGATAATTCGACCTTTCTCGGAATTATGCTTCGCTTTGGTATTGATATCTTTTTTCTTTTTATTTTAATAAGTCTTGTCTACTTCAGGTATTCGAAGAAGGAGAAGCTTCTTTTTACCATGTACCTGATGGGTATTATGGTATTTTTCATCTGCTCAATGCTCGGTACTGTTCACCTCGATATATCTTTTGCTTTCGGACTATTTGCAGTATTTGCCATTCTCAGGTTCAGGACACGGAATGTCGGCATAAAGGACATGGCTTATATTTTTACGGGTATCGGCATCTCGATGATAAACTCATTAAAGGTCTTTAAGTTCCCGATGTTGGGGATACTAATCTTCAATATCATCATTATATTGGCAGCCTTTGTTCTTGAAGAGTACCTGTTGCGGAATAAAAGCGATTCGCACGTAATTGTATTTGATCGGCTTGAGCTCTTGAAACCAGAAAAAGAAGAAAAGCTGTTAAGGGAAATTTCGGAAATTACAGGAAAAGATATCTTAAGAATTCGTATTAAGAGTGTTGATTATAAAAGAAAGCAGGCCTTCATCGAAATCTTTTACAGGGAGTGAGAGAACAATTCAGAAATCAGACAATCAGGTGATTTACCTGAAATCTCTCCTGTATTCCGATGGTGTCTTTTTCATTATTCCCTTGAAGTAAAGGTTGAAGTTAGCAAGGTTTTTATATCCGCACTCATAACAAATCTGTGCTATCTGTTTATCGGTTTCTGCCAGGAGTCGCGATGCAATTCCGATCCTTACATTTTTTACATAATTCATGAAGGTTTGGTTTGTCTTCTTCCTGAAATATCTGCAGAAGGATCCAGGCTCCATAAATACCAGCGAGGCAGCATCTTTTAAAAAGATCCCCGACTGAATATTATTGAATACATATTCATATATTTTATTGATTTGCGCCTGGTTCCTGTCAGTGAAGATAGGCTTGGAGTCTGGCAGAGCAAGCACCTCCCTGTCTTTTATCTTTAAAAGCAGTTCAAAGACTTTCAGAAGTTCAACATAAAGACTTAGTCCTTTCATATTAAGCATCTTAGCAAGAGAGACTCCTGCCTTTTCGACTCTCTTACCACGGAAGACGATACCATTGCCTGCACTTTTTAGGAGAGTCTCCACCTCGTCGAGTTCAGGTATTTTAAAGAAATCGGAACTTATAAGATTTTCATAGAAGTGGGTGACTATGCACTCAGGCTCTTTACCAGCCTCATTCAACATGGGATCCCAGCAGTGCGGTATGTTGGGACCCATGAGTACCAGGTCCCCTTGTGTATAGGGCTTTATACTGTTGCCAACTATCCTTTTCCCTGAACCGGAGGTTATATAATTAAGCTCAAAGTTTTTATGGGAATGGATTTTTATAATTTCATGCTGCAGCTTCAGCCTTCGTGTTATAAATGAATGCTCATGTGACACGAAAATGCTTTCATAAATTATTTCCATGTAAATCCTCTTTAGCAATCAGGCCTTAAGTTAGTAAATTTCATTTAAAGTTAAAAATCAATGCAAACAGAACAAGATTACTGAAGAATCGGTAAGAGCGATTTCTTTATTTTACATGTGATAAAATGATAGTTTGGAAAAGGATGCTTTTCAGGATGTTTAATTTTCAACTTTGAGATTATGGAGCCAAAACTATGAAATTGCCATTGAAAGGAGTAATCCCACCCATGGTAACTCCCCTGCTGGATAACAAAACCCTTGATATAAATGGGCTTGAAAAGCTGGTGGAATTCCTGATTTCGGGTGGTGTGCATGGCTTGTTTGTACTTGGGACAACAGGAGAAGGGCCAAGCCTTGGACTTCATCTTAGGAAGGAACTTATTAAAAGGACAGCAGGAATGGTCGATGGCAGGATTCCTGTTCTGGCAGGAATTACTGATACATCTTTTGACAGCTCGCTGGAATTGGCAGAATATGCAGCCGGATGTGGCGTTGATGCTGTGGTAATAGCTCCCCCTTACTATATTCCCATAACACAGGAGGAGATGGCTTATTATATTGAAAACCTGGCTCCAAAATTACCTCTCCCGTTTCTTATGTATGATATTCCGGCTTGTACCAGGCTTCATATGTCGGTTGAAACAATAAAAGTTGCAAAAGAGCTTGGCTCAATTGGTATTAAGGATAGTTCGGGAGATATCTCTTTCATGTATTCACTTATTAATGAATTCAGTAATGAACCTATGTTTTCAATAATAACCGGTTCTGAACTTCTGATTCCCGAAACAATCCTCGCCGGCGGAACAGGGGCTGTTGCAGGTGGAGCCAATATGTTTCCGGACCTATATGTTGAATTCTTCAACGCTTCAGCTAACCATGACTTAGTTAGGATTGATCATCTGAAAAATTTCATTATTCATTTGACTGATACAATTTATGAACCAACCAGGCAGATTTCAAGGTCAATAAGAGGAATAAAATGCGCCTTGTCGGTCATGAACATCTGCAGCGACAATGTTGCCTTCCCTTTAAGAAAACTGAGTGCTCATGAAAGGGAAAGGATTGCTGCTTCAATAGCTGAGTTCAAAAACCATATTTATTAAGATCTCCTTATATTGCAGAATAAATTGGAGATTCATGAAATTAAAACTGCTTGACCTGATAATATTTGCTATGCTGACCTTCGGGAATGTGATTTTCGGAGCTGCTTTTTATTTCAGGAACAAGACCTCATCGCAATTTACATCAGGAGGAGGAAAGCTGCCGGCCTGGGTCGTGGGCATGTCAATATTTGCCACTTTCGTGAGCAGCATCAGTTTCCTTGCACTCCCGGGCAAAGCCTATATGTCGAACTGGAATGCCCTTGTATTCAGCTTTTCGATACCTGTGGCATCATTTCTTGCAGTGAAGTTCTTCGTTCCGCTTTACCGACAGATAGGAAGCATCTCCGCATACAACTATCTCGAAATGCGCTTCGGCCCCTGGGCAAGGATATACGCTTCAATATGTTATGTTTTCACCCAACTCATGCGTACAGGAGCTATCCTTCTTTTACTTGCACTGCCGCTTAATGCACTCTTCGGATGGAATATTAGGACAATAATCATAGTAACCGGTCTTGCAGTTACCATCTACTCTATGCTTGGCGGTATTCAGGCGGTAATCTGGACCGATGCCATACAGGGAATAATCCTGATAACGGGGGCCATCGTTTGCGCACTGATCCTGATGTTTTCAATGCCCGAAGGACCAGGTCAGGTATTTCGCATTGCTGCAGCAAACCATAAATTCGATCTTGGCAGCTTTAGCCTGAGTCTGAAGGATTCGACCTTCTGGGTAGTGCTCATTTATGGATTATTCATAAATCTTCAGAATTACGGAATAGATCAGAATTATGTACAGAGGTACATGACAACGAGTACCACGAGGGAGGCAAAATCATCCGCCCTCTTCGGTTCCCTGCTTTATATTCCTGTCTCTTTTATCTTCTTTTTTATTGGAACTGAGCTTTATGCCTATTATACAGCGCTGCCAGCAATGCTGCCGGCAGAACTAAAAGTAGCCGGCGCAGGTGATAAGGTATTTCCGTATTTCATTGTTAACGGACTTCCGACCGGTATAACAGGCTTACTCATTGCCTCTGTATTTGCTGCCGGTATGAGCACAATATCAACAAGCATAAACAGTACTGCCACAATAGTACTTTCAGATTACTACAAAAGGTATTTTAATAAAGGCGCTGATGAAAAATCATCAATGAAAGTACTTTATAGCTCCTCACTGCTCTTTGGTCTTCTTGGAACCGTAGTAGCTCTTACCCTGGTAGGGGTCGACAGCGTGCTTGATGCCTGGTGGGGACTTGCTTCAGTCTTTAGCGGAGGCATGCTTGGCTTGTTCCTTCTGGGATTTCTCTCGAAAAAAGTCAGAAATATAGATGCAGCAATTGGTGTAGTTGCCGGAGTACTTATTATTATCTGGATGAGCCTTTCACCCCTATTTTTTAAACATGGAATCCTTCTTCACTTCAAGAGTCCGTTTCATCAGAACCTGACTATCGTTTTTGGAACTATTATTATTTCTCTGATAGGATTCCTTTCAGCGAAATTGTTTGCTGCGAAGAAGATTATTTCTGAAAATTAAATTCTTAAGAGCTCATGAAGAAGTTACATTTGCCAGGGGATTCAAATTTTAATCCTTTATGCACCTTACTGAAACTCCTAAAGAATAAATGTAGGTACTGGTAAGTGTTTGGTCGACATCATTGTACATGCTTACAGCCCACGAACTTGCAGAAAGATCGGATGTTGAAGTCCACCATAATCCGGTTACCCTCAGTCCGTAAAAGAATGAATTTGACCTGTATCCTCCGGGAAGTGCTGTAAAACCACTTTCGTTGTTGTCAGGGAAGTTTCGTATCCCGTCGGGACTTGCCCAGTGAGTTGTGTCAGCCTCTTTCAGTCTTCCTCCGGCGACGAGGTATCCTGCCTCGTAGAAAATAAGATTTGTCCAATCATCCTTTGTAGGTACGTGCCATCCCGCTGGGCAAAGCTTTCCGGTACCAACTGTATACCAGTTATAGAGAGCGCCATAACTCTCCTTATATTTAGCAGCATCATTATTATACCAGCACAGAGCTCCATTCTCTGTCGTCTTCCATACGTCATCGGCTGTAACTTCAGTAATTGTGCTGCCATCATTGTATTTTGTGGTTCTGAGGTTCTCCTTCATCCATTTCTGGGTGCCGAGAGTAATTATGTTATAACTGTTTCCATCCTTGTCGATTACCTTTGTAGGATCCGATTCATTCTTTTTACATCCTGGAAGTAGCTGACCAATTATTAAAAGAATAAAAAATGCTGACTTGTTAATAAGATCTGTTTTCATCTGAATCTGATATTAAAAAAGGCGGACAAAATATTACTTCCATTTTGTTTTTCAAAGGAAATTTTCCCTAACAGTTTATTTACTGATATATTCAAAGGGTAGTTTAGCAATACGCGACATCTCCTTTCCTGCTTCAAGCATATCGGCATCATCCTCTTCATAGATCCATCTTGCTTCGAT
>CAIPJU010000183.1 GCA_903865465.1 uncultured Bacteroidota bacterium | reverse complement strand
ATGAAATCACGTTTGTTCATGGTACTCTTTTTCTTAACACGCTTGTTTCATACTACTGATAAAGCTACTGTTTGCCTCTTATAAGGCCAAACAGAGTTCCGGTAAAAATAAGTATTGAAGATAAAAAGATTGCAGATGGTATTCCGAAAACTGGTACAATAAAACCTGAAACCATAATAAATCCAAGAGCCGATCCGGCCAGATCGGCACTATATACAGCAGAAGTTTGCAATCCGCTATCCTTGCCTCTTGTCATTTCACGAAAGATCTGACCAGTAACAAACGAAGGAATAAAGACAATAATGATTATTAATGCAATAGAAAGTGCACCACCATCTGAGGTAATTAAAAGCTTATATGTCAGGCCAATGAATGCGTAAAAAACTACCAGAAATGTTCCTTTTAAGTAAATTGACATATGGCTAAGATATTTTGCTTCAGTTCCCGAACCAACAGCCAGTCCGGACATTAACCCTGCAACAATTAGTCCGGTTAACTGATACATATTCCCGGATATCAACTGCAGGGAAAAAATTGCAATGATCTCAAAACCGGAAAGCGCAGCAGCACTGAAATACATTAATAGGTTCATCCTCCTTACAGCAACAGCGGGAAGCCCAAAAATTAACAAAAGAAGAAATATAGCCGGTATTTTATCGTTAAGATTTTTACTTAAACTGTATTCCTGGTTAAAAAGAGTAGCCACAGGATACATATTTCTGTTTTCCATCCTGAACTGCCCTAGTTTTAAAGCAACCTCTTCTGACCTTCCGGAGATGAGGTCGTCAGAAAGATAATCGGGGCAAACATAAATGTTACTGATATGCCTTTTTTCGACCAGATAGCAGAATGATAAAGAGATATCTTCATCAGACGCAATCAGATAAAGCTTCTCACCGCATACCGGCTTTACATTTTTGAAAACAGCCCGCAGACTGTTATAAACCGATGAGAAGAGATTCAGAGAACCTTTATTAAAGTAGGTGTCGCCGGGTCCGGGAGAACAAACAAAGACGCCTCCGGGCAGTAATGATTTTTTAATATTAAAAAAGAATTCCGTGGTATAGTATCTGTTCAACAGGAGTGTGGTAGGAGGGGGAACGAGGAGTATAATAGCATCCGACTTTTCCTTGTTTTTAACAAGATAACTGAATATATCACTGTTTTCAACCTCCAGTTTTCCTTTCAATGAATCTGCTACTTTTTTACCTGAGAGAGCCAGGTTAGGATCCCTTTCAATATAGACTACCTTTTTAACGGGATATTTCAATATTTCAGGAAGGTGAGATTCAAGCATACCGGAAACCAGAATCACTTTCCCGTGATTCTCTCTCTGCAGCATCGCATAATGAATATCCTCCTCTCTTTCGGTAACATCATTCTTATAGCCTATAAGCCTTTGATTGTAATAGATACTGTTTTCTCCTTTGTAGCTTCCTTTTGTAATATTGCCGTATGGTGTATCGACCGAAGAGTTAACTTTTATTGCCGGAAGGAAAACCTGCCTGAACATAATGTCGGGATTACAGATTATTACCGCTGATGCCACTAATGCAAATCCCGTACGTAAGGCTATCCTGAATTTTTTGTT
>CAIPJU010000182.1 GCA_903865465.1 uncultured Bacteroidota bacterium | reverse complement strand
GGGACCGGTTGCCGTTAAGGTAAGAAAAATAGACTAATCTTACTTAATCAAATAGCTTAAGGGCTGCATCTTAAAAGTGCAGCCCTTTTTTTTACATTCTATTTATAATAATAAAATAACCGCAAAGGTCCCGGTGTCGGAAATGAGTCAGTAAAACTATTATTAATCAGTCTGTCTGGCTCTCTTTCGTAACACCATCGTCCCTTTGCGGTTACCAGTGTACTCTAATGGTATCCTTAACTGAATACCCCGATTTTAAACAAGTTTATAACCAGCACGGTATTCATACTGCATCAGTTTTGTTGCGGCACCATCAGTGTCATCAATGAATGTCTCAGTTTGAGGATTCCATTTGACAGTTCTTTTCAGTGAACATGCTATATTGCCAAGGTTACAAACCGTACAGCTTGAATGTCCTATTTCGACAGGAACTGCAGGATCTTTGCGCGATTTCACCGATTCGATAAAATTAACCTGATGAGGTATTCTTGTTTCGTATGGGCCATCTGTCTTCTCAGTGGAAGCCGGTGGCATAAAACTGGGATCGGAAGCATTGAAATAGCCCCTGGCAACTTCTATCCATCCTTTTTCGCCCCAGAATTTAACACCCTTGGTAAGTTTATCATCGAAAGGCTCAGATGTCATTACTGTTCCGTCGGCATACTTAAAGGCCATGAATTCTGTTCCGTCACCAATTGGCGAAGCTTCTACCGGACCATTACGGTCCATCCCAAGTCCCCACTGTGCAATATCGAACATGTGAGCTCCCCAGTCGGTTGTAAAACCTCCGCCAGTCTCTTTGTACCATCTCCATGCACCCCATATTTTCTCATCTTCAGGAGGATCGAGAGTTATTGGAGGATCGAGCTGGTTGTTGAAATGAACAGGATAAGGCAGAGAACCAAGCCACAAGTCCCAGTTGAGATCAGCAGGAATTGGTTCTTCGGGAAGGTCATATGGTTTCGGAGGCGCTCCGACATAGGCATTTACTTTGGTAATTTTTCCAAGCGATCCACCCTGAGTAAGTTTAACTGCATGCTGGAAACCTTCATCAGAACGCTGCTGGCTTCCCACACCCAGAATACGGTTATTTCCGCGTACCACTTTCTTAAGCTCCTGACCCTCCTTAATTGTAAATGTCATAGGTTTTTCAAGATATACATCCTTTCCAGCCTTGCATGCGGCAATTGCAAGACGGGCATGTGAATGGTCGGGAACAGCAATAACAACAGCATCAATATCTGTCCGGGCAAGAAGATCCTCGAATTTTTCGTAGGTGTCTATCTTTACCTGTTTCCCGGCTTTTGCATAAAATTCCGTTACCTTCTTTTCAAAACGCTTCCGTTTTATGCCGTAAACGTCGCATCCTGCCATAACCTGTACACCGGGTATCTGCAGAAAGCCGTTCAGAAGGAACATAGACTGGCGTCCCATTCCAATAAATCCAAGCCTGACGTCATGGCTTACCGGGGCACTTTTACATGATGTAGCGATCCGCGGAAGAACAACCACTCCTGCTACTCCGAGAGCTGCGGAACCTAAAAACCGCCTCCTCGACATTACTTTTTTTTCTTCTTTCATGAGCTTGTGATAAATTAACCAGATTAGTTTAAGAGATTTAAATATTTGTTATCCTGTATTCCATTCTATCTTACAAAGTGATAAAAATAGAAATTTTTTGAGAATACGAATTGTTATTATCGGGCTTAGTTTCTGAAAACTAATATTTCATCTTTTACTGTCCACCAAATAAAGAAAAGAGACAAACTCATTCTGCAATAGAGACTGTGTGATACCCGTTTATAAACAGAGGAAGGAGAATAT
>CAIPJU010000181.1 GCA_903865465.1 uncultured Bacteroidota bacterium | reverse complement strand
CTCCCCCTCTCCCCTTCTCCGTCTCTTCGTCTCTTCGTCTCCCCCTCTCCCCTTCTCCGTCTCTTCGTCTCTTCGTCTCCCCCTCTCCCCTTCTTCGTCTCTTCGTCCCTCCGTCTCTTAGTCTCTTCGTCCCTCCTTCACGTTGTGTAATGAATGTTGTCCTGAAGTTTTACCGACTAAGAGACTTAGGGAGGGTCTTTTCAGAACTCATAGTAAACGGCTTCAATCCTGCTATGTACCCCCAGCTTGGCCATGAGGTGACGTATGTGGTTATTGACAGTATAAGGCGAGAGCCCCAGCCTGAAAGCTATCTGTTTGTCGCTGAGCCCGATCCTGACCAGGCCAATTATCTCACGCTCACGTACTGTGAGTTCGCAGCGCCTTCCCTTCATTGGAAGAGAAAGGTGCTTATCCACTAAAGCTGCCATGACAATAATATGTTAGTTAAATATGGCACACATCCCCGCTTTTTTAAAACAGTCGGGCTAATTAAAATCATTTAAAATAACAATTCACAGTCGAGACAAACCGAACTCCAGGGCTTTACTGCAGATCTTAACCATATAATAAGGCTGTATCCTGTAGTTCCGACTATAAATTTAATAAAGAGCCGTGAAATGGCAATGGATTTTGTCTATAAAATGTATGACGAATTTACGTCATTGACACCCCTTTGACAAAGCAGTAATTTTAATGGCGAAAAATATCGGTGTTCTTTGAAAACAGGTGAGGGATAGTAAATATCCAATTTCAGGGTGAACAGACCTCCACTCATTAGGAATATAAAATGACTCATGAGCCATCGGATAGATCTCTTTAGTGATAGGAAGCGACTCTTTTGTCATCAGAAGCCACTCTTTTGTCATCAGAAGCCACTCTTTTGAAATAAATGTCAACTAAAGAGCTATCAGAAGCGACTCTTTTGAAATAAGTGTACACACATGAGTAAACAGAAGCGGCTCTTTGATGATCGGAAACAACTCACGAGTCATCAGATGCGACTCTTTGACAATCGGAAGCAACTCATGAGCCATCAGAAGCGACTCTTTGAGGTTTGATCCCGCAAAGCGGGATTTCGCTATCGCTCAAGGTTTGATCCCGCAAAGCGGGATTTGGCTTTGCCGAGCTCGAAACGAAAAATCGTTTCTCGGTTCGCTATCGCTCAAGGTTTCAGGTTTCAGGTTTAGGTTTTTGGCCGGGAACGGGAAACGGGAAAAAGGTTATTGGTATATGGATTTTCAATATTATAAATTAAGTGGTTTGATTAAAATGTTAAAACAGATTATCATGAAGACAATTGAAGAAGGCAAACTGAACATGTACCTTGGTCTGAGAGATCTGAATGGTACATATGAAGCTGTTACGAAGACGCTTCCGAAGTACGTGGAGAACTACAATATTCTGCTTGATTCGATAAGGCAGATACAGGAGTTGAGTGAGCAGATGGCGGTTAACAAGACAGGATTTGCCGCCGTAAAGAGTAGTTTAAGGGATGAGCTCACGGAGCTGGCGGCCGACAGTTCACGAAAGATTGCAGCCTATGCAAAGTTAACGGGGAATATATCTCTTTTGAACGAGACATCGTATACCTCGTCCGACCTGGGAAGGCTTACATTTATAGGTTTCAGGGACTGTATTAAAATGCTGTACGACAAAATAGCCTCAACATCGGAAGCGCTGGCCGAATATGGAATCACAGCCGAGGGACAGAAGAGCTTTCTCGATAAGATGGAAGAGTTTAACCGGATACTGGTGACACCGCGGACAGGGATAACCGAGAGGAGCAGTCTGAGGACAAGGCTGGTCTCATTGTTTCAGGAGGCCGACAATGCGATCGGGAATATGGATTATGCTGTTGGGATAGTTAAGCTGTCGAATCCCATATTCTATAATGCCTACATGAACGCAAGGAAGCTTGTCAATATAAGCAATGGCAAGCTGGCGCTTCATGCAAGGGCTGTTGACGCCACAACGGGGGAAGCTGTACGCGGAGTAATATTCGAATTCAACGGAGGAAACGGAAAGAGCGGGTATATCCTTAAGAAAAAGACGGCACGCAAGGGAGGCTTTAATGTAAGGAATATGGCTCCCGGCACATGGAAGGTAAGAGTCAGCAAACCAGGTTACAGGGCCAAAGAGACTGAGGTAAGTGTTGCAACAGGCGAGAGGACGGAGCTGAAGATTCAGGTGGAAAGGGTGTAGAAGTCGTGCAGGTCATGCAGGCTTCGCCCCTCGAAGAGAATCGAAGGAGGGTCGTGCAGGTCATGCAAGCTTCGCCCTCCGAAGAGAATCGAAGGAGGGTCGTGCAAGTCATGCAAGCTTCGCCCTCCGAAGAGAATCGAAGGAGGGTCGTGCAGGTCTTTTAAGTAGTTTGCTTTTCATAGGACCTGCAAGACCTGCGAGACCTCAAGACTGCAAGACATCTCCTACCGTGGGTCGTGCGTCGTTTGTCGTGCGTCCTTATCAATAGAAAAGAAAAGTATCCCCAGCCCCAGCATAACTCCAATGACATTCGATATCATATCATTCACATTAAACGCCCTGTATGGCAGGAAATACTGCACCCCCTCGGCAGACACCGCCAGTCCTATCCCCGCCACCACCGCCACCCATACCGGCAGCCGGTAAATGCGTATGCTTATAAAAAACCAGGGGAGGAACAAGATACCGTGAAGAAGGTGGTCGAGACGGATCTCCACAATGTAAACATTGTTCAGTGCATGACTGTTCAAACCATTCAGAGGCATTACTGCCATCAGGAGGATGAAAATTATGTAACCCCAGAAGACTTTCGAAGAGTTTTCGTGAAGGAATTTACTAAGGGAGCTGATCATTATTTTTAAGAATTTGTTTCGGGTTTCGGGTTCCTGGTTTATCGGGAAAAGGCAAAAAGGTGACTTGCATGGCCGCAAGAACTGGAAGACCCCATAACTGTATTACTTCTTAGCTGCAGAGCAGTATAACCTGCCTGCCGGCAGGCAGGTATTTGTAGCAGGAAAGCGTTGAGAAGAAACCCAAGGTGCCGAGCACCGGAATACTGTAATGACGGCATTATGTTAGTCTTCCTCAAAGAAATGGTGGAGACGGAGGGATCAGATGGTTTCAAAACATTCGATAAAACTCTTGATACCTATCATAATCATTCCTTTGATTTCCGGGTTCATATCCTGGAGTAAAGGCTGTGTATTGAATCGCAGGATTATCATTGTCAATAAGGCTTTTGATTTGACTTTTTGCAGGTCATTTGCATAGATCTCCTTCTTAGCACTTTTATTCTGTTCTCCTTCAACATATTTGAACATATGAGTATTTTTAAGACATCTGTCTTCGAAAGATTTCTGTGTTATTTTAACACTCTGAACCTTAGGTTTGATTTTGAAATACTCCCAGATAAGAAGGTAGATCTTAATTATTTCCTCATGTTCCACCTTAGAAATATCAAAGTGTAAACCAAGCAGGGCCGATAGGAAAAAGGGTTGCCGTAAAGAAATCTCATCCATGATTTTTTCTGCACTGGCACCATTAATATTGTCGATCTTATTCATGGAATTCGCAACCATGCTAGTCTCCTTAAAATCATGTTCACCCAACGCTACTTTCATAAAAACCAATCTTCTGATTAAACCATTGCTATAACATTAAACCAACTTGATTGACCTTAATCACAAACAGGATAGTAATTTAATTTCAATCAAGTGTGGTTCTATCATATCTTTAAAATCAAAATTATACCATGATGAAAATTAATTACTATTTTTACCAAATCAATTTCTGCCTTTCAAATGGAATTATATAGTGAACGATATTTTCAACATTTTAAAGGAGGCCTTTACAAACTGCTATTTATTGCCAAAGATAGCGAGTCCATTGAGAAGGTAGTTGTTTATCAGGCTATGTATGGAAGGTTTGATATTTGGGTTCGTCCTGAAAAGAGATTTTTTGACTTTGTGAATCTTAATGAAGAAGAAATTCCAAGATTTAAGGAACTGACCAAAGAAGAATTTTTATGTTTACAATCGAAGATCGAAAATATTTAAACAATAAAAATCGAGGAGGAATCAGTAACTCCAAGGGTAATTCATATGAGAATCTGTATGCGGTATACAAAATCGCATTATTATTGAAACACTATCCTAATAATGATGGAACTAGTTTAACTGCACAAGTTAAGGATGCTTTCGTAGATGACCTATTCATTTCTCATAACTCCGGGACATTAGACTTTTATCAATTAAAAAATGTCGCTTCTTTGACATGGCTGTCAGGGGCTTCTCATACATTGGAATATGACTTTAGAAGACAAAAAGAATTAATGGAAGCAGAAGAAAGATCTTTTTCTCTATTTCTTATCTATTCGAATTCAGAATGTGATTTAACTCCTATCCCTATAGCTATTTCTGATTGTACACAAATATTTCATTTCCCCTATTTCCCCAGTTTGAACCGACTTTTGCTGGAATCGCCTGATTTAAAAATGCTATTGAAGACATATCTGCAATTTCGTCACCTCAAAATGATAAATTACTTACTCTGGCAACTATTTTGCTTGGATTCTGGGAATCATTGGAATCATTAATGTAGAAAAGTATGAGAACCCAATCAGAATATTATACACCTGTAATAGGATCATTATTAAATAAGCTGACTTCTACACCTTTAATTTCTCCTGAAGAATACAGGAGCACATTTTATAGTATAGGAATTGAATTATCCTGCATTTTAAACGGATTGTTAAAATCTTATGGGTCAACAATGGTTGCATGTGCATCCGAAGACGCAGACTGGT
>CAIPJU010000180.1 GCA_903865465.1 uncultured Bacteroidota bacterium | reverse complement strand
CGTGCACTGTAAGGGACCTCAGGAAAAAGCTATATGATAAGGTATTAAGATTGCCATTATCCTTTTTTACAGAGTCGCGAAAGGGTGATGTGATGACCAGGATATCAAATGATGTTCAGGAGGTTGAAGTTTCTGTTATGGCATCTCTTTCCATGATTTTCAGGGATCCTCTCTACATCTTTATATTTGCCCTTTTTCTTTTTGTAAGCAGCTATAAACTGACCCTTTTCGCCATTGCCCTTCTGCCTGTAAGCGGTTGGCTGATTGGAAATGCAGGAAGAACTCTGCGTTCATCTTCCCTGGCAGGCCAGCAAAGTCTGGGCAGACTACTCTCAGTGGTTGAAGAGACACTTACTGGTTTAAGAATAGTAAAGGGCTTCAATGCCGAAGAGAAGATGAAGAAGCAATTTGCAGAATCGAACGAGAAATATGCTAAGGTTTTCAAAAGAGTGACAAGGAAAGCTTATCTGGCTTCGCCACTGAGTGAGTTCCTCTCGACAATAGTTCTGATGGTACTTATGTATGCAGGAGGCAAGATGGCCCTGGTGGGTTCAGATAATCTCTCTCCCGATAAGCTGATTGCATTCCTGGTTGTTTTCTCACAGATAATCCAACCTGCAAAAAACATAACAACCGCCTGGTTCAGCATTCAGAAAGGAATGGCCTCAATCGACAGGATTGATCAGATCCTCGATGCTGAGGAGAAGATTTCAGAGAAACCCGATGCTGTTGCGGTAAAGAGTTTCAACGAATCAATTGAATTCAGGGGAGTTTGGTTTGCCTATAACAGTGAGCCTGTTCTGAGAGATATAAATCTTAAAATTAAAAAGGGGCAGACTGTAGCCATTGTTGGAAAATCAGGATCTGGAAAATCAACAATGGCTGATCTTCTTCCAAGGTTCATGGATGTTGAGAGGGGGAGTATTCTGATAGATGGAATTGATGTCCGCGATCTGAAGATCAAAGACCTCAGATATCAGATGGGGATTGTCAGTCAGCATCCTATATTATTTAATACTTCATTCAGCGAAAATATCGCTTTCGGGGTGGATGTTTTTGATAAAGAGGGCGTTGAAAGTGCTGCTCGTATTGCCAATGCTCATGAATTCATTAATGACACCGAGAATGGTTATGAAAACAGTGTTGGTGAAGGAGGAAATAAACTCAGTGGCGGTCAGCGACAAAGGATCAGCATAGCCAGGGCAATCATGGCTAATCCTCCGATACTTATCCTCGATGAAGCAACCTCGGCTCTTGACACTGAGTCAGAGAGGCTGGTCCAGGATGCAATTGTGAAACTGATGGAAAACCGCACCTCGATTGTTATTGCACACCGTCTTTCCACTATCCAGCATGCAGATCTGATAGTTGTTATCGACGACGGAAGGATTGTAGAAACAGGAACACATTCAGAACTTATGTCTGCTCCTGAAGGATTTTACAGGAAGCTTCACAGCTTTCAGGCTATCTGATAAATTGAATTATTCATTTGACAGACAGTTAACTGCAGATTAAATAGGTGATATGAAATTCTCCGGTCTGCTTGTTTATCTGTCCAACTTCCAGAAAAAATAAATAATATGCGTAATTTACTTAAACTTATTCTTGTCTTTTTTTTGCTGACAGGCTACTCTATTGAGGCCCAGAAGGCAAAACATACTTTTTCACTTGGCAAATCTGAGTTCCTGCTCGATGAAGAGCCTTTTCAGCTTATAAGCGGAGAGATGCATCCTGCAAGAATTCCTGCTGAATACTGGCGCCACAGGATAAAGATGGCAAAGGCAATGGGCTGCAATACAATTTCTGCATATATCTTCTGGAATTATCATGAATCGGAGGAGGGAGTTTATGATTTTTCAACTGGCAACCATAACCTGTCAGAGTTTTTCAATATTGTTCAGGAAGAAGGTTTATGGCTCATTCTGCGACCAGGTCCATACGTCTGTGCAGAATGGGAATTTGGGGGTATTCCTCCTTATCTCCTTAGAATTCCCGATATTAAGGTACGTTGCATGGATCAACGTTATATGGCTGCGGCTGAAAGATATATTGCCCACCTGTCGGAGGTTATTAAGCCTTACCTTGTTACAAATGGCGGACCTTTACTTATGCTTCAGGTAGAAAATGAATATGGAAGTTTTGGCAATGACAGAAACTATCTTCAGAGGCTGAAAGAGGTTTGGAAGTCAAACGGGATAGATGTTCCCACCTTTACAGGAGACGGGGCGACACCATATATGCTTGAGGCAGGCTCACTTCCAGGAAGTGCCGTTGGTCTCGATCCTGGTACTACAAACGAAGATTTTGCCTTAGCATCAAAGATGAACCCTGGAGTACCTGTTTTTAGCAGCGAAACCTATCCAGGCTGGCTTACTCACTGGGGAGAGGCCTGGGTGAAGCCCGATACAGCGGACCTGATGAAGGAGGTAAGATTTCTTATGAATAACAAGAAATCCTTTAATTTCTATGTTGTTCATGGTGGAACCAATTTTGGCTTTACGGCCGGAGCCAATTCGGGGGGAAAAGGATATGAACCCGATGTTACGAGTTACGATTATAATGCTCCTGTAACCGAACAGGGCCTGCCCACTTCAAAGTTCATGGCCCTTAGGGAGTTAATAGGGTCCTATCTTCCTAAAGGAAAGAAACTACCCCCTGTACCTGATAAGATTCCTGCTATTGCACTTACATCTATTGATATAAAACCATTTACATCTGTATGGGATAACCTGCCACAACCGCTGGCTTCTGTTCAGCCAAAACCATTTGAGGCTTATAACCAGGATTACGGATTTATCCTATACAAGACGGAACTTGTTGGTCATAAGAGTGGCAAACTCAAGGTCACTGAAATCCACGATTATGCCACTGTCTTCCTGAACGGGACATATATAGGAAAGCTCGACAGGCGTGAAGGCATCAATACTATCGATATACCCGAAAGCTCTGTGGCCAATCCGGTACTCGAGATTCTCGTTGAGGGTATGGGACGTATCAATTTTGCCCAGGAACTGATCGACAGAAAA
The DNA here is from genome assembly GCA_903865465.1 of uncultured Bacteroidota bacterium. Classification (GTDB taxonomy): domain Bacteria; phylum Bacteroidota; class Bacteroidia; order Bacteroidales; family VadinHA17; genus LD21. The sequence goes on along the minus strand of CAIPJU010000180.1, from coordinate 751 downwards.
GGTATTACCGACAGGGTTACACTCAATGGAATGACCCTTATGAACTGGAAGGTATATAATCTCCCCATGGATAAAAAATTCATGTATAACCTGAGGTCTTCGGGCAAAACCATGAATAAACCTGGTCTCTTTTTCAGGGGTAATTTTATGCTCAATAGAGCAGCCGGTTTCCCGGTGTCTGATACCTATATTGATATGTCGGACTATGTCAAAGGGATAGTTTGGGTAAATGGGCATAACCTGGGGCGCTATTGGAATATAGGTCCCCAGAAAAGACTCTACTGCCCTGCCTCTTTCATGAAAGAAGGATTAAACGAAATACTGATATTCGACCTTCACATGACAGAAGCAAAACCGGTATCCGGAGCTCTTAGCCTGGAATAATTAAATCATCCAGTCGAAACGGAATCCCGAGCCTTTTATAATTGTTGGCGGCGAGAGGATTAAATTCAATAAATTCAATCGGAATATCCTGACTGAAGGAGTTGACAAATCCTTCGATCGATCTTCTATTCTCTGAGTTATCGGTTATGTTTTTCACCATTGGAACTCTTACAATCATTCTCTTTCCTGAGTTTACAAGAAAGGCAAAGTTTTCCTTAATAATATTATTTGCCTCGCCGGTAAAGTATTTATGCAGGAGAGAATCAAATATTTTCAGATCAGCAATTATAAGGTCGCAAACAGAAGAGATTCTTCGTATAACTTCCGTTTCAGCAAAAAGAGAGGTCTCGATAGCTGTATGAATTTT
>CAIPJU010000179.1 GCA_903865465.1 uncultured Bacteroidota bacterium | reverse complement strand
TTAACCGCTATATACTTTTTCAGGAACCAGCATTTCGTGTATTCAGTATGATGATGGAAGAGAGAAAAGTGCAGGAGATTGCTGGTAATATTTCAGATCTTTACGGACTTCCACCGGAAGAAGCCACACGTTTCGCCGATGAAGTGATTACTGGGATTGAAGGTCTGTCAGCCACAGGCAGTGAAGCCATAAAACAGGAAATCCAGCCGGGGGCTCTTCAGAAGGTTCCCGGTCAAACAATGCTTAAAAAATATAATTTAAACGGTACCACTGTTCATCTTACCTATGGAAATTCTTATATCGCGGAACAGATTCATCCAAAGCTGCAACACCTCGAAACCTGTTTGGGAAATGAAGCCGATATTCAGACTTTCACTTTGGGCTATTCAGAAGGAAGTTACTTTCTTGAACCAGGAAATAACAACATCGAAAAATCTCATTTTGACAGGATCGAAGAGCTGGCTGGCGGCATTTACCTTCAGCTTCTGAAAATATTATATGGAATATCATCAGAAGAATGGATGGGGGTTGCACACGCCTCGGCGGTCACTGACGGAAAGGAAGCCGTGTTGTTTGTAGCTCCCTGCGGCGGAGGGAAGAGCACAATTGCCTCGCTTATGCTGGCAAACGGTTATAAGCTTATATCCGATGATTTTGTCCCGTTAGCAATGTCGGAACCCGAGGTATACGCTTTTCCGGCAGGGATCTCGGTTAAGGAAGCAGCTATTCCGCTGATGAGCAGGTTTTTTCCTGAGTTATCTCAGATAAACCTTAAGCACCGGAACCGCTCAGGGAGATATGGAGTGTTCCTCCCCTTCCCTGATGACAGCCTGAGTATCAGAAATGTGAAAGCCAGAGCTATCGTTTTTGTTCAATATGATAAATCGGTAGGCTGCAGTCTGAAAAAAGTTACAAACAGCGAGTTTATGGAGCGTTTCCTCACTGAATCCTGGATTGCTGATAATCCTGAAGCAGCAGGAAGATTCATTGAATGGTTTTTTGACCTGGAGGTATACTCCCTTCGGTATTCCGATAACAAAAAGGCGGTTGGGATGGTTGCGAAACTTTTCAGCTGATTTTTACAGAGAAATGCTTTATTTGCCAACAGCGAGATTCCCCCCATTACTGATCACATGCATCGTCATCCCGGGTCCAGTTTAACAGGACGAGGGATCGTTGGTGATTAAATATCAAGATGATCACAACATGAGAAAGTTAATTATCAGGATCATAACTGGGTAACATTTTGCACAAATAATTCATTCTCCATGAAAATTATCTCAAACAGGAGAATCTTTTAGTCATTCTCAAATTAATCTTAACTCCAGGTGGGACCCGAAGGTGCATTCGCAGGATTTGCTTCAGGACTTTGAGCTGCCAATCGTTGTCCAGGTCCCAGGATCAGCATCATGCTAGCAGCAGTGAATATAGTATATTTTCCAGCCTTTGCCAGCCACTCTTTCCTTGACAGATTTTTGTTAGCAATTCCTTTGCTCACTTTTTTGCTATTCCCCTTTATATTAGTCATATATTAATCTTTTATGTAGTTATCTTTTTCAAGATTCAGGTAATTAGAGAATAACCCATTGTTACCTTTGGATTATAACTTTCTCTGTCTTTCTTGAACCATCGCTATATACCGCATTCACAAGGTAAAGACCTTTTGAAAATGCACCGACAGGTAATTCAAAATTATGCCTGCCTTTATCTGCCAGATCCTGTCTGACTTCTTTCACAATAGCTCCCTGAGTATTGATAATCTGTAGTTTAATTGCTCCGGCGTAACCTTCGAGTTCTATGTTCACAATGTTGGTGGCGGGATTCGGGTAAATCTTCATCGAACTGATATTTGTATTTACAGGTATTTCAGTTTTTGTGATTACCCCATCACCTAAGGTCAGGAAGAATCTCCCGGCTCCTGAGGTGCTTTGTGGCATAGTTACAGTGTATTTGTCAGTGGTGGTTTTGAGATAAGTACTGGTATTCAATAATTTGTCAGTGAGAAGGGGGTAATAGCCCTGTGGAAGATCAAGGTTGCTAAGTGAGAATACTACCTCTCCTCCGGCTTGAAGATCAATTCCAACAGGGATGGATAAACTCGACCATACATCGGTAGGAAGGCACTGGACTGTAAAATCAACACCATTATCATCCACAAGACGAGTGTAGAGCTCAAAATTGGGATCAGATTTGAATATACCGGCATCGTAGGAAAGATCAAGACCTGTGGTCATATCCGATCTGAAACCGATGGAAGTTGTACGCATTTGACCTCCAGAAGAAGCCTGCAAAATAAGCGTAT
>CAIPJU010000178.1 GCA_903865465.1 uncultured Bacteroidota bacterium | reverse complement strand
GTTTACCATCATGTGCTTCGACGAATTCCTTACAGAGCAGCAGACCAAGCCCTGTACTTTGCTCTCCCCTGGTACCAGGACGTTTCGTATTGACATCTACGCGGAAAAGATTATTAACCATCTCTTTAGTCATCCCTATCCCCGTATCTTGTACAGTTATAAAAGCTCTGTTTCCTTCTTTGTGTTGGCATGAAACCCTCACCGAACCTCCCGGAACGGTAAATTTGATAGCATTTGAAATCAGATTGCGTATGATTGTCTGTAACATGTTAAGATCTGCAAACACCTGAATTTTGTTAGATATATCAACAATTACCTGAATATCCTTTGTCTGAGCTGATTTTGAAACAGGTTTTAAACTTTCAGTTACTACATCTTTCAGGGCAAGAGTCTGTGGTTTAAATTCCGTCAGGCCGTTTCCCATCCGCGACCATTCAAGTAATTGCTCCAACAGTTTAAAGGAATTACGTGCTGATTCGCTCAATTCCCGAATCAGTTCTTTACTTTCTTCTTCTGAAAAATATTGCGTTGGATCAGCCATCATTTCAGTCATTCCTGCTATACCTCCAATTGGTCCCCGCAGGTCATGCGCTATAATTGAATAGAATTTATCCTTATCAGCAATAACCTTTTGAAGTTCGGCATTCTTAAGCTTGATTTCCAGTTCTGCATTTTTGAGTTCTGTAATATCACGGAATGACCATATTCGGCCATAATAAACCCCGTTTTTACTCAACACAGGGGCTGAATATCTTTCAATATAATGACCATTCTTTAATTCAAGCTGATCGTGGCTTTTCTCTTTTTTATGATTATTCAGGTAAATTACTTTTTCCAGAAATAAATCTGGTTCCTTAGTCAGCCCGGCAACAAAATTCAGAATAACATTATGATTTGTATCCTCCAGAAAATGTTCCGGTATATTAAAAATTTCAACGTATTGCTCATTGTTCAGAATCCTTAAATTTTGCTCATCGACAATCAAGATTCCCTCCGATACAGAATTAAGTTGTGCTTCAAGCAGCGATGACTTGGATAAAATAGCCTCTTCAAGCATTTTTCGTTGTGTAATGTCATTTATCAAAACATGGCGTGCATTTCGTCCCAAAATATTTAATGAATTGGCAGAGACTTCTACAAACATTAATTCGCCGTTTTTCTTAAGGTGCCTCCAGGTATTCCTGCTTTGTAGGTTTTCTTCATTGGAGTCAATCCTCCTAATATTTTCAACAACTAATTTCTGGTCTTCCTCGGGTCGAATATCCAAAATGGTCATTGTAAGAAATTCTTCTCTCGAATAACCATACAGATCTACAGCTGCCTGATTAACTTCCAGAAATGCAAGCGACTCTAAATCATAAATGAACATTGGATTCGGGTTATTGACAAATATGATCCGATATTTCGATTCACTTTCCTTTAATGCATATTCGGCATTCTTCCGTTTGGTTATATCCCTGACAATTGCCCATAAACCGGATGGTTGCCCCTCTTTGTCGTGGATAAGCCTTGCACGCAGGGATACAGGGAAAATTGTTCCGTCCTTTCGGATATACTCCTTCTCATACTCGTCAGAGTAACCCCTGCTGTAAATTTGCGGCACGATGACACCCTCTTCAAATGCATTCCATGATACAGGTGTAAGCTGCTGATAGGTAAGCCGCCGTATTTCATCATCCGAATAATCGCCAAGCATTTCAAGGTAGGAATTATTACATTCCAGAATATTTCCCTGTAAATCAGTCATAACCACTCCGTCGATCATCGAATTATAAAGATTGCTGTATCTCGCTTCGCTCTCTTTTATCTTCTCCTCTGCCTGGTGGTGAGCAGATATATCTTCAATTGTACCAAGATAATACAAAATATCGCCATTTATATTCTTTATCGCCCGCGCACTCTCGGAAACAACTATTTTTTCACCATCCTGTCTGGTCCATTGAGCCTTTTTC
>CAIPJU010000177.1 GCA_903865465.1 uncultured Bacteroidota bacterium | reverse complement strand
GTGTCATTTCCGGGATAATTATCCAATTTATCTTTTTTATGTCATTCCTTAATAGATGTTAATTAAAATTAAATATTTGTTAATATTTGCAAAATTGTGTTTAAAGTGTAATATTTAGGAAATTAATCTTTTAGCCTCAAACTGAAGGATTAAGACCTGATTGATTAACTTAATTATTAAACCGATTGACTATGCAAATTTTTACGAATGTGCGGCGCATTGCGCTGATTATGTTTGGCATGGTGCTTTCCATGGGCATTCTCTTTGCGCAGGAAAGAACTATTACCGGTAAAGTTTCCGCCGAAGGCGAGGGACCTCTGCCGGGTGTAAACGTTTCTGTACAGGGAACGACGATTGGAGCAATCACCGACCTGAATGGAGCCTATTCACTTAAAGTGACAGGCACTTCAGCCGTGCTGGTTTTTTCATCAGTAGGTTATGTAACCCAAACTGCACCTATTGCTGGCAAGACTACTATCGACATCCTTCTGGTATCGGATGTCAAGGCTCTGAATGAAGTTGTTGTTACCGGTTACACCGCTCAGAGAAGAAGAGACCTTACCGGTTCAATTGCAACCGTTGAACCTTCAAAACTGACCGCAGTTCCTGTTAACAACGTCTCAACAGCTCTCCAGGGACGTGTTGCCGGTGTTACCACAACCGGTAGCGGGATTCCAGGTGAGACCGCAAAAGTGAGGATCAGGGGATTTAGTTCGTTCGAAAACAACGACCCTCTTTATGTTGTTGACGGTGTTCCTACCCAGGACATTTCAGCCATCAACCCTGAAGATATCGAGTCACTCTCGATTCTTAAGGATGCCGGTTCTGCTTCTATTTATGGATCAAGGGCATCGAACGGTGTTGTTATTGTAACAACCAAAAAAGGTACGCAGGGTTCAAAAGTATCCTACAACATGTATTATGGCATGCAGTACCCGGGCAATGGACCGGACAACCTCCTGAATTCCAATGAATATGCTCAACTCCAGTGGCTTGTTTACAAGAATGACAAAATGGACGGATCAGCTTATAACAGCGAGGGAAAACAGATATATGAGATTCACCCGATCTATGGTGATTCGCGTAATGCTTCCCCAACCATTCCAAGCTGGGCAGCAAATACAAACTGGTACAAAGCTATTACCCATGTTGCTCCCATCCAGAATCATGACATCTCTCTCTCTGGTGGAACAGAAAATGCAAAATTCTTTGCAGCTATTAACATTTTCGACCAGGAAGGTATTGTTATTAATACCAATGCTAAAAAATATACCGGCCGTTTCAACTCAGAATTCACATTCCTGAAAGGTAAGGTTAAATTCGGTGAAAACTTTAGCTATACCTATCGTTCAGGCAATTCAGTCAGCAACCTCGGTGAGGGCAGCCCTATCTCGATGGCGGCTTACAGGACACAGCCGATTATTCCCGTTGTATGGACTGGCGCTGATTTCCAGGGTCTCGCACATCTTTTTAAAGCAGGCGATTGGGGCGGAACAAACATTGCTGGGAAACTTGGTAACAGCTCGAACACCGTTGCTAACCTGACAAGGAATAAAGATAACCTTAACACCGGCGGACACATTATCGGAAGCGCCTACCTCGATATAAAACTTATGCAGGGACTCAACTTCAAGTCAACCCTGGGAGGCACACTCGATAATTCATACTATTACGGCTATTCGTACGCAACCTACGAAAACTCTGAAAACACTCTTACCAATGCATTTACAGAAGGTGCAACAACCGGCAGCGATTATGTATTCACAAACCAGCTGACCTTTGACAAGACATTCGGTCAGCATAAGATACTTGCTGTTGCAGGATACGAAGCAGTGAAATACGGAATTGGAAGAAACCAGGAAGGAAAACGCTCAGGCTATTTTACCGACGATCCACTCTATCGTACGCTTTCAAACGGTGCTACAATTGTTTATGCTAACTCATCACTTAACACTTTCACTACCCTCGAGTCACAGTTCCTCAGGGCTGACTACTCATTTAAAGACAGGTACCTCTTAAGTGCAACAGTACGTCGCGACGGTTCATCAAAATTCTCCTCATCGAAACGTTGGGGCGTCTTCCCTTCGATTTCTCTTGGATGGCGTATCAGCGATGAAGAATTCTTCAAGAGCATCACCTTCATCAACGAGATGAAGATCAGGGGAACCTACGGTGAGATGGGTAACCAGCTTGCAGTATCACCTTACAACCAATTCTATTCCTACGGAGGCAACTCCTCCTATTCATACTATGATATGAACGGTACCGCTACTTCCTCTGTTCAGGGATTTGCTGCTAACAGGATAGGTAACCCGAATGCAAAATGGGAAACCAATAAAACCACTGACATAGGATTTGATGCAACCCTTTTCGATCACAAGATAGGTTTGAAATTTGACTACTATATCAAGAAGACTTCCGACCTTCTCTACAACCCTACTCTTCCTGCAACTGCAGGTATGGCGACAGTACCTTATATTAACATAGCAGCTATGACCAATAAAGGTATTGATGGGGAACTTTCATATCACAACAAGTGGGGAGAACTTGGTTTCGACGGAAGCCTTGTTTTTACCTCATATAAAAACAACATCGACAAAATTGCTCCTCCACAGACCTTCTTCGATTACGCCGGTGGTACTACCAGGGTAGGTAATGCTAACAGGAACATGGTTGGTCATTCAATGTCAGAATTCTTCGGATATAAGGTTATAGGCCTCTTCCAGTCTGCTGCTGAAGTTGCTTCTTCACCAACCCAGGCAGGTGCTGCTCCCGGTTTCTTCAAATTCCAGGATGTAAACGGTGATGGCAGTATTACAGCTGACGACAGGGTATTCATTGGCAACCCTAACCCCAAGTTCACCTATGGTGTCAACCTTGGATTCACCTACAAGAACTTCGACTTTACCGCCTTCTTCTACGGATCGCAGGGTAATGACATCTTCAACTGGAACAGGTACTTCATCGATTTCTGGCCATCATTCCAGGGACAGAAGAGCAAGGATCTGCTTTACAAAAGCTGGACCCCCACCAGGACAAATACCACTGTTCCGATGGCCTCCAACTCAGGTAACTTCTCAACCAACTCACAGGTTACCAGCTACTATATCGAGGACGGTTCCTACCTGAGGGCCAAGAACATCACTCTCGGTTATACAATCCCTGCTTCAGTTCTCAGCAAGATCAACATTAAATCCCTAAGGGTTTATATTCAGACTGCCAACCTCTTTACCTTAACTAAGTACACGGGCCTTGATCCGGAACTCGGTGGCGACGACAGGGCATTCGGTGCTGACACGGGGAATTATCCTCTTGTTAAGCAGCTGATCTTTGGTCTTAACGTTAATTTCTAATAAGTAATATTATATTAGTATGAAAAGAAAGATTTATATTGCGATATTATCACTTGCAGTTATCGGAATGATTGGTTCCTGCAAGTCGAACTATCTGGACGTAAAACCTGCAGGTGGCCTTGATGCTTCTCTGCTTGCAAATCAGAAAGGTCTTGATGCACTGCTCGTAGGTACCTATTCATTCGTAATGGGCGACAAGAATGGTGTCGGTATAGGTGCAACTTCCTCGAACTGGATATGGGGTTCGATACGTGGTATGGAAGCCAATAAGGGCAGTGATGCCGGTGATATTACCGACATTGCACAGGTTGAGCAGTACAGCGAAACCCCTACAGACGGTTATGTTAATGATGCATGGCGTGGCGCCTATGAAGGTATTTCAAGGGCCAACAACCTCATAGTTGTAGCCAATAATGCTATAAAAGCCGGTACAATCACACAGGATCAGTTTGATCTTTATGTTGCGCAGGCAAAAGTTCTTCGCGGCTGGTTTCACTTTGGTGCATGGCAGAAATGGAATAAAATTCCTTACCTCGATGAAACCACCGATCCAACGACTGTAAAGAATGACGTTGATGTAACCGACAAGATCATTAACGACCTTAAGGAAGGACTCAAGCTTCCGCTCAATATGGGTCAGATCGGGAAATGGAATAAGACTGTATCGGAAATGGCACTTGCAGAAGGTCTCATGGCTATGAAACATGATTATGCAGGTGCTCTAACCCAGCTTGCTGATGTTAAGGCTACCGGTGTTAAGCCAAACGGCGCTTCTATCGGCCTTGCTACAACTTTTGGCGAAATATGGGATATTGCAAACCGTAACGGTATTGAAGCTATTTACACAGTTCAGACATCGGTTAATGATGGTTCAGGCGGTAATAACACAGCCGGCGACTTTCTTAACTTCCCATATAAGAGTGGAGCCTCTCCTGCTGGTTGCTGCGGCTTCTTCCAGCCAACCCAGGATCTCGTAAACTCCTTCAGGACTGTTAATGGCTTGCCTCTTCTTGAAGTTACAAACGATGTTCATGACTATGATCTTGAAGCAAATGTTGTAAAGAGTGACATTGGATTATCAGCAGCAGCTCCTTTCACTCCTGATGCAGGACCACTCGATCCACGTCTCGACTGGACAGTTGGCCGCAGGGGTATTCCTTACTGGGACTGGGGTCTGATGACGGGTGCTGACTGGATCAGGGACCCGACATATGCTGGCCCGTACAGCCCAAAGAAAGCCGTTTACAAAAAATCACAGCAGGATCAGTATACTGAAGTTGGAAGCTGGTTCAGCGGATTTACAGCAAACAGCCACCGCCTTTTCCGTTATTCTGATCTCCTCCTCCTCCTTGCCGAGTGCCAGATTCAGACCGGTGACCTTGCCAGTGCGTTTACAAACATAAATGCAGTTCGTAACAGGGCTTCAAACGCTGCAGGCTTTGTTAAGATGCCTGACGGCACAAATGCTGCAAACTACCAGATTGCTCTCTATCCTGCAGCAGCAGCTTATCCATTCGATTCAAAAGACAATGCCATGAAGGCTCTCATGATGGAGAGAAAGCTTGAGCTTGGAATGGAAGGTTTAAGGTTGTTCGACTTCAACAGGTGGGGAAATACAGTTACTGAAGTCAACAGGGCCCTCAAATATGAGGAAACAATGCCTTGGGGAACAAGCGCTTATGCAGGCAAAACTTTCGCAGCTGCCTACCTCTATCTTCAGATTCCGCAGCAGCAGATCGACCTCAGCAATGGTAACCTTGTACAGAACAGGTAATTCTTTTAAGATTTAATAAATGAAAAACGGTCCGTCAGTTGACGGACCGTTCTTTTTTTTTTGCATTTTTACTTCCTGCCTGATAAATGATATTTATTAATTTAACCGGTCATATTTCAAGTTAATGAAGAGATTATTAATACTTGTTCTGGCTTTTACAGCCTTTTCCTGTACCCGGACAACCAAATTTGAACTGATGAAACCTGATTTCACAGGAATCCATTTCAATAATTCCATTACCGAAAGTGACAGTTTTAACGTTTTTAAGTATGAATACATCTATAACGGAGCAGGTGTCGGAGTTGCCGATTTCAATAACGACGGCCTCCAGGACCTTATATTTGCCGGTAACAAGGTTTCTTCAAAAGTCTATCTCAACCTTGGTAACTTTAAATTCAGGGATATAACTTCCAACTTCAGGGGTCTCGATAACAGCCAATGGTTTAGCGGTGTCACAATTGCCGATATAAACGGTGATGGTTACCCCGATGTGTACCTTACCTCAACTAAGGAAAAGGATCCCCAAAAAAGGAAAAACCGTTTCTGGGTCAGCAATGGAAAAGATGACAAGGGTGTTCCTCTTTATACCGAAATGGCAGAAAAATACGGGATTGCTGATACAAGCTATTCGGTGAATGCTGCCTTTTTCGATTATGATCTCGACGGGAACCTTGACCTTTATGTCCTGAACAATTCCCAGACTTCGCGGATGAATACTAATTTCAGGGCTAAGGTAACTGACGGGAGCGCCCCGAATAATGACCATCTTTATCATAACAACGGAGACGGAACTTTTACCGAGCTTAGCGAAAAAGCGGGTATTGTGTACGAAGGTTTCGGACTTGGAATTGCCGTCAGCGATTTCAATAAAGACGGCTATCCTGATATTTACATATCCAATGATTTTATTTCAAACGACCTGCTTTACATTAACCAAAAGAATGGCACGTTTAAAAATGAGATTGCAAAGTATATTTCTTACCAGTCACGTTCATCAATGGGCGATGATGTTGCAGATGTAAATAATGACGGCTATCCTGATATCTATACTTTGGACATGCTTCCCGAGTCATACTATAAAAAGAAACAGACTATAAACGGAAATTCTTACAGGCAATATTTGAATGAAGCCAAGTTTGGTTTCGAACACCAGTATGTCAGAAATATGCTCCACATGAATAACGGTGTACTTAATGGTGAAATGATACCCTTCAGTGAAGCAGGTCAGATGAAGGGCATTTCAGCGACTGAATGGAGCTGGTCGCCCCTGTTTGCCGATTATGATAACGATGGTGACAAGGATCTCATAATTGCAAACGGCTATCCTGTCGATGAGACTGATAAGGACTGGACCAGATTCTGGATACAGGTTCAGGGTCAGTTCTCCGGCGACCTTCCTGTTCTCGAAACGGCTCCAAAAATTAAAATCCCGAACTTTGCCTATGAAAATAAAGGGGATGGAAGTTTTACGAAAAGGACAGACTGGATGCCTCAGCATCCTTCATATTCTTACGGCGCAGCATTTGTGGATCTCGATAATGACGGCGACCTCGATTATATCTGTAATAATATTAACGATGAGGCCTTTGTACTGAAAAACACAACCAGGGAAAGACAGAAAAAAGAGAGTAATTACCTTGAAATTAAACTGGATGGCAAGAAGCCAAATACCGCTGCCATTGGTGCCACGGTGGAGTTGTGGGCAAACGGGAAGTACCAGTTTGCCGAGAACTTCCTTACCAGGGGTTATGCCAGTACTGTCTATCCGCTTATCCATTTCGGACTTGGAAACAGCAAAAAAATTGATTCAATCAGGGTAAACTGGCCGGCCGACGGTTTAATCTCAGTGCTTAAAAATCAAAACGCAAACCACCTGCTTGAGGTAAGCGAGAAGGATACAGGAAAACCAGGGAAGAATTTAAAAGCAACATCGAACAAAAACCTGCTTTTCGAAAGATGTGATAAAACAATTGATTACAGCCACGAGCAGAATGATTTCGTCGATTTCCAGCTGAACCAGCCGATCATACCCCACAAGTTCTCACAGATCGGTCCTGCAATGGCAAAGGGAGATATTAATGGTGATGGAATAGAAGATATCATTACAGGCGCGACAAATTCATCGCCCACGAAGGTGTTCATCAGGAAAGGGGATAAATTCGGGGAAGCAGCTTTTGAAGGGCTGACCACCAAAAAAGAGTGCTCAGAATCTGATCTGGCAATTTTCGATATTGACGGTGACGGTCATAACGATATTGTTGCTTCTGCCGGAGGATATGAAAACATAAATGAAAATGAATATAAGCATTTTGCCTATCTTAACAGGAATGGCAAATTTATTCAGGAGCCTCTGCCAATTCCTGCTTTCCCGGCATCGGTAATCAGGCCTTGTGATTTTGATCACGACGGGAGTATTGATTTCTTTATCGGGGCCAGGGTCAAAAAAGGCATGTTCCCCTATTCAAATCATTCATGGATAGTTCACAATGTAAAGGGAAAGCTGACAGCTGATACAACATTCAGACTGAACCTCGGGATGGTAACCGATGCAGTGTGGACCGACTATGACAATGATGGTTGGGAAGATCTGTTGGTTACAAGGGAATATAATTCACTGGTTCTCCTGAGAAATATAAAGGGGACACGGTTCGAACCTCTTATCATTCCTTCACTGGAAAAATGGCACGGTATATGGAATACAATAATAGCAGGTGATTTTGACCAGGACGGTGATGAAGATTACATTGTGGGTAATTTAGGTGAAAACAACAGGTATACTGTAAGTGAACAATATCCATTAAGCCTTTATGCCATCGATATTGATATGGATGGAAATATTGATCCTGTTCAGTCGGCATACTGGCCCGATAAAAATGGGAAGATGACCGAATATCCTGTAAACTACCTTGATGAACTCGTTGGACAATGCCGGTTTTTTGACGCAAGGTTCAAAGATTATACCACCTTTAGTTATACCTCCCTGCCAGAGATGTTCACTCCTAAAATTTCCAAAAGGATACAGTTTAAGCTCTTTGTGAACACGACATCCAGTTATATTCTCTGGAACAACAAGGGAAGCTTTACATGGGAGAAGCTGCCCGACAAGTTGCAGGAGGGTCCTGTAACAAAGCTGATAGTTACTGATCTGAACGGAGATAATTACCCGGATGTTATAGTGGGAGGAAATAATTATTCCTACGACGTAAGCACGGGAATCTATGATTCAAATAAGGGTTTTGTGCTTTTGAATAAAGGGAAAGGACATATTGAGGGAACTCCCTCTTTCGATGTCCTGTTGCCTTCGGAGAGCGGATTTCTCCTGCAGGGGATGGTTGGATCGATGCTTTGGTTCAAGGGGGATACTTCACTTGCTGTTGTCGGTTTCAACCGATCGAAAACTGAAGTTTTCAGACATGTTAGTTTAAAACATTAAAACTGAGATTCATGAAACTGAGATTGACTTTAATTGGCTTAATTCTGATTTACTTTGGATATTATACATATGCACAATCAGTTGCAGACACAGATGGGAATGTCTATCCTATTGTTCAAATCGGGAAGCAGGTCTGGATGGCTGAAAACCTGAAGACCACTAAACTGAATGATGGAAAACCCATTCCCATGGTCAAAGATTTCAAAGCCTGGATAGCTCTTTCAACACCCGCTTACTGCTGGTTAAGAAATGATATCGGCAATAAGGAAGAGTTCGGTGCACTGTATAACTTTTACACTGTTAATACTAAAAAGCTTTGTCCGGCCGGATGGCACGTACCTTCAAAGGATGATTGGTTCGGGCTCGAATTGTTTTTAGGTAACAAAGATCAGGCGGGAGGGAAATTAAAGGAAGCAGGATTGGAACACTGGAAGAATGCCAATTTCGAAACCACAAATGATTACGGCTTCACGGCACTTCCAGCCGGAGGCCGGAGGCCTGATTTCGATTTCCCTTCAACTGACGGCGTTTATTCAATATGGTGGTCTTCAACTGAAGCTTCAAAGGACAAAGCCTGGAACAGGGGTCTGTTTATATATACAAACCTGTTTTACGGAAGTAATGATTACAAGATTCTGGGTTGCTCCGTCAGGTGTATTAAAGACCAGCCAAAATAAATAAAAAGGTTATCATTGTTAGTTGAAAAGGATAATTAAATATCTGCTTATTTTTCTCCTGATACCTCTTCGTTCAGGTTTACTGGAAACCAATAGAATGAAATGTATTCTATGAATTATTTATCAGTTTGTGCTATTGTAAAAGTTTGTTTTTAATATTTATAATAAAAAATAAAGATTTGTTTTATTTTGTTCAATCATACCTTTTTATTATATTTACAAACAAAGCAATCGATTTAGGGATGTTTTAAGGTATCGGAATTTTGAATTGTGAATCCCCGGCGTCTGACGCGGGGATTCATTTTTTCATCCTGTCCGATAGCTATTCTGTCTAACCTGTCTGTTTGTAACTTCCGGTTAAAAAAGCTTAAAATAAAGCAGTCAGATTATGCAAATACGGCCTTAATTCTTATTTTTATAGAACAAGGGATAAATACCCTGCAAGTGGTTGTTTTATTAACTATTGACCTAAATCCTCTTCAATGGAATATACCTGTCAGATTTCTAAGGCATTCTGCCCGGGGTTTATAACTTTCTGACCATAAAAACCTATGAATAAAATAAAACTTGTTTTACCGTTGGCATTGCCTGGCATTAAAACGGGGATCTTTAGTTTGTTTACTGCACTCTTATTTCTTCCTTCCTGTGAATATGATACCGATCAGGTTTATAACAGGACGGTTGACAAAAACACGACTGCCCCTGTTATAGGTATGGTTGAACTTCATTTGGAAGGAGATACTGTTTATGTCTACGGGAGTACTGATTTTAACTTCAGTTTTACCAGCAGTGATCAGGAGATTATAGGGGCTGGCTTTTCGGTTGATGGTGCTGACAGCCTGTTCGTACAATCCGATAACGGACAGTTCCGCTACAGGACCGCTTACCTGACCCCCGGGCAGCATACCCTGAAATTGGATCTTTACACCCATTCAGGTTCGTCGAGCATAGCTGATATACTTAATTACGAAAGCTACCAGTTTTCAAAAACCTGGGTTCTGATTCTTGTCAATGATTACTATACCTACTACGAGGAGAATGTTTCAAACGGCTATCTGAAGTTGATTTTCCCTAAATACAGAAATCCCGATCTTACAGAATATGTAATAAGCCGGTTTATAATTGACAGCTTCAGGGAAGTTGGACGAGTCACAATACCCGAATTTACCGACAGCACCTATGTTGGTGAAGGTGGTTCATACAGGGTCCAGGTAAATACCAGCTCGGGAGACAGAATCTCATGGGGTGAAGCTAATTTAAACAGCGATCTGCCTCAGGTTCGTTATTATAACATTCCTGGAAGCGGAAACTTTGTAACATGGGACAGATCCAAATTCTTCAACGCTGCATCGGGATATTATGCCGAAATTACCAATATGAACAATAATCTGGGGGCAATCCCGACCAAGCTTAACAGTTCAGCAGATACCATTTTAAGTCTGACCGGTTTTCAAAACGGTGAAGTAGGTCTGATAAAGTTGCGAGTCGTTCCCAAAAAGGGGAATTTGGTTTATACGGTCGGATACTATCCATCGTTCGAAAGATACCAGTATTTCACAGTAACTAATTAATTTAAGAAGGATCCTATGAAGAAGGTATTTTTAAGCCTGGTAATTCTGATTTCAACCGGATCTCTTTGGTCGCAGGAGGTGAAAACGGGAATTCAGTACGGTATCGCATTCAGCAGTATGGAAGAACTCCGTGTACTCGATTTACAAATCAAAGCAACGATCCCGTTCAGTACAAAAATTGTAGCTGATTTCCCAGGCTACTGGTATTATAAGCCAATGATAAAACTGGCATATAAAAAGTTTTCAGTGGGTATTGAGTATACATTTAATTCAACTGGTTCAAGAATATCAGGAAAGGACTATTCAGGCGAATACCTGCTCGACATGCGAATCAGAAGAAATTCTCCCGGGATTTTTGCTGAATATTATTTGCACTCATTTAAAAATTTCGGCATCTGGATAAGTTCATCGGGCGGCATTCTGTTCACGTCGCTTACCTTAAAACAGGATCTTTCTGTAATAAATACCAGCCTCACTAACAACTCTTTCAGCTTCAAGGCTAAGAACTATTTTTTTCAGCCGGGAGCCAAGCTGGTCTATCCATGGCATTCATTTGATTTTGAGTTTAATGCAGGCTACCTTATCGAGCTTGGATCAGGAGCACTTCATGAAGAGAAGGATAGTAGGCAGCTGTTGGTAAATATGGTATCAGACGAACCAATAAAGCCAGGCTGGAATGGATTCATATTAGGATTTACCATCAATTATACTCTGAAGAAGTCAAAATAGCATCCTGCCTGATTCTGAACTGTTTCATGAGATATTACAAATTTGTATCTATGTAGTGTTTTGATACATTGAGGTGTAGCAAAACGCTACTTTGCTTTGAGCTCCTCCTACACCAATCCGTTTTATATTACATAATATCAAGCAGATATGTTGTCTGGTCTGATTTTTGTCTTTCTAAGTTGAATTTAGAAAGGCCCGATCAGACTATTATTAATCAGGCCTGAGATAAAAAATATGTTTGGCGGAAGTGCCTGAAAATCCTGAAAAGAGTAAGGAGTGGATGCTGAAAAACTAAAGAGTAAGCACAAATCAAATAAGAAGGTCATGAAAAAAAGTTTATTTTTAATTAGTGTTGTTTGCATTCTAGGCATTTCAACGTTGAATGCTCAAATTGAAAAGGGCAAAATTCTCTTTGGATTATCGACATCATCCAATAACCTGTATAGTATGTATTCAGGAGGATCAGCAAACTTCTTTCACCTGGGTTTTTCAACATTAAAGACGAAAAGTGATATTGGGGATGGAAATTCTGAAAAAGTCAGGACTTTTAATTTTTCACCCCGATTTGGCTACTTCATTACTAAAAATCTGGCTGCCGGACTAGACTTAAATTATTCCTTATTAAGCATGGGAACGGGGAGTAGCAAAGAAACAATTTCAATGTTTGGAATAGGTCCATTCATAAGATACTATATGCCTCTGAAAAAAGTTGATCCTTTTGTCGAAGTGGAAGGTTCATTTGGATCTTCGGGAGATAAGTATGGTGAAAATAATTCTAAATCGAGCGTTAACTCATTTTTGGGCGGGGTTGGAATTGCTATTCCGGTTGGTGATAAATTTGCTTTCGATTTAATGGGAGGATATGTCACAACAACTATGAAAGATAAGGAGAACAACCCTAATAATGCAAGAACTATTCTCGGCACGGTCGCATTTAAGGTCGGATTTCATTTATATCTGGGAGGCAGTAAGGCAACAGAGAATAAATGATACACCGGATTTACCCGGAGACAGCTTTTTTAACAAATAAACTGAGTATGGGAATCAATAACATCAAATTTTATAATGTTTAAAAGCCAATTGATTTTCTTCGCGCCCTTTGGGTTGGGGTCAACGAAGAAAATCAATTAGTCTTTTGCTGTTATTCCTGATACTCTTCTAATATTTTGTCAGGAGAATATAAGGGAACTATCTTTATTTAGCCTTGAATTGCTGATCAAGCCATAAATAACGCTCCCTTGTTTTGTCAGCTTCGCTACGGGTATTTACGTCGATATGCATAACACTGATCTCATTTCCGCTATTGGCTGCAGGCCATTGGGGCAGGGCAATACCATTAGGATTTCCTGTTTTAATAAAGTTGGCAAAATACTCCTGCATTATCGTGGATACCTTATAATCATCAGGTTGCCAGTCATATACCCTGTTAGTTGATAAGTTCCCCATTGCATATTCAATCTCAGCAGAATGGACGGCGCCTGCCGGTCTTGGAGCTTTCGCGACGTTTGAATCCTGATTTTTTATCACACCTCCTGCAAGCCCTGCTACAGCATTCCCCATCTCTGAGCGCATCTCAGGCCTTGGGCGTTCGTAGAAATAGCGGTAAACAGGATTGTTGCCTGTTTTAGAACATAAATCAAACCACTTCCAGGTGCTGAAGGCAATAAACCTGTCGCCAGCAAGGGCTGTACCGGATTTGATAAGCTCTTCCGTGGTCGATCCGGGGTATAGTTTTAAAGCCTCAGCGGCTTTTTCTCCATAAATCTTCTGTATGGCTTTCTGATAATTTTCGGGTGTTGGTTCATCGGTTCCCACGATGCCTCTGTAGTTGCTCTCCTCAGAATTCCATCCAATCAATAATGGTACATGAGCCTGTTCGCCTGCAGCATAGATTTCGGTCGGGCTTTTGGGGAAGAAATAGCCATCGATAACTGCAGAAAAACGGGGAACACCTCTCTGAGAGGTAGAATCAAGAAGCTGGTCAGCAGTCATGGCTCGCAGAGCAGCCAATGTAGGGGCGCCGATTTTGGCAGCATAAGCTGCTCCTCTCTCTTCGGCCTGGGCAAGAGGAACAGCAGTCAAAGTAGGATAGATCATCGCACCGCTTTCTCCAATAGCTCCGGCAATAAGATTCTTTGATAAGGGGGAGGCCATCTGAGCGGATACCGATACTGAGCCTGCTGATTCACCTGCAATAGTAACTTTCTTCGGATCGCCGCCGAATGAGGCTATATTCTGCTCTACCCATTTTAGGGCGGCACTCTGATCGAGAAGGGCGTAATTGCCTGATGCGTGATAAGGAGCTTCTTTGGATAGTTCGGGATGGGCAAAGAAACCGAAAATGCCAAGTCTGTAATTTACTGTTACCGTTACAATCCCTTTGCGCGACATGCTCTCACCATCATAACGGAGTTCAGAGCCATCGCCGGCCTGAAAACCGCCGCCATAGAAATAGACCAGAACAGGCAGTTTTTCATTGCCCGTTTTTGCAGCTGTCCATACGTTCAGATAAAGACAATCCTCACTTACTCCGTCCGACCGGAAGTTCATGTCGCCATAAATAGGTTTTTGCATTGCACGCGGGCCGAACTTTTCAGCTTTCCTGACCCCTTCCCAGTTCTTTACCGGTTGTGGTGCTTTCCATCTTAAATTACCTACCGGAGGCTGAGCATAGGGTACACCCCGGAAGATACTTATTCCTGAACTTGAAGAACCTTCAAGGGTCCCGTTTGTGATCCTGACCTTCGGCACCTCATTGCCCAGCTGGGCAAACAGTGTCAGTGGCAAAAGAGCTACTAAGAAAAATAAGATATGTTTCATGTTTTTTATTTGATATAGGAAGTTATAGTAATTAAATTCAACACTATTTTCAAGTCACACCCTTCAAATATAAGATTTCTTCTCATATGATTTTTCTAAATTAATTCTACGCCAGACAGAATAATACTAAGAGATGATCTTATTGAAAAATAGCATAAATTTGAAAAAAAAGCCGATTCATGAACCTAAATCTTATAAAATGAAAAAAAGAGATCCCTACAACTGGATGAAATGGATTGCCAGGGTCATAAGCATCATTTTAGTTACATTCACTTTGTTTATGGTTATTGGAGAATTCGTTGAAGGACAGAATAGAAATGCCGGACAACTACTAACTTCATTTCCTCCGCTTATTATGGTAATTTTCTTTGTATGGGGTATTGCCCTGGCCGGACTTATAGTTGGTTTCTGGAAAGAAGGAGTCGGAGGACTAATTTCATTCGGGAGCTTTATGTTGGTCTATATCCTGAATTTATTCAACAAGGAAGCCTCAATGCGAGGCAGTGCAATAGGTTTATTCCTTATCTTCTCAATTCCGGCGATACTATATCTTATCTATTGGAAGCTTAGAAAAGATGACTCAAAGATGTCGGGTGTTAAAATGAAGAAAGATGCCGGCTTGTCGCAATAAGCCGACCCACTGAGAAGCTCTCCAATAATTCAAAAATAGCCTCCGGATTTACTCTTTATAACCCCGGTTTACTCTGTTATCCTCTGTGAAACAAATAATTATGAACTTCCACAGGGATAAGTGGTTTTGCCTTTTTATGTCACCCATCGTGGGTTTACCAATATATTTGCAAAAGAAATTCTAAATTTCTGTAACCTTTCATTTTAACCGGGGTTATCAGTATGAATTGGAACAAATAAAAGCAATATATTTTGGATACTCTGTCGGATAACGTACTAATGCTTAAAGTGAAAAACGGTGACATAGTTAAAATGGGCCTGCTTTATGAACGATATTATCGTCAGCTGTACAGATTCGTTTTTAACATGACCCGGCAGAAAGAGTTAAGCGAAGACATGGTTCAGAATATTTTTCTCAGAATGTTGAAATACCCTGAAGGTTTCATGGGCTTCGGAGAGTTCAGGATCTGGATGTATCACATCGCAAGGAATGCAGTTTATGATCATTTTAAAAAAGTAAAGAGAGTTCCCGTCCATTCAGATGTGAAGGATTATGAAGAGAGAATTGAGGGAGGAGAATACACAGATGATCATTTAGAAAAAGAACAGGAATTAAAGATCCTTGCGACAGCCCTTGACAAGCTAAGTGATGAAAAACGTGAATTATTAATCCTGAGTCGTTTCGAAGAACTCAAATATAGTGAGATAGCCGGAATTCTGAATATAACTGAAGGAGCGGTAAAAGTAAGAGTTCACAGGGCCTTAACCCAGTTAAAAAGCAATTATCTGAACCTTGAAAAATAAAGAGCAATTATGATGTGTAATAATTTCAGGGAAGGTTTTACCGCACTTCTGACGGATACAATTGATAAGGATCATCGAAATGAGATTGAGAACCATCTGGAGGGTTGTGCAGATTGCCGGATGGAATTTGACTCTTTGAAAAAGATGTGGGATCTTATGGGAACAGTTCCGCAACCCGAGCCTCCGGAAGCAATGCAGGCAGGTTTTAGTAAAGTTCTTTCGGATTATAAGGAAGAGATATCGGTTAAGAAAAACCCGGTCAGTGATTGGATAAGTAAACTTCGTGAATACTGGTCCGTTCAGCCACAGCCTGGTTTGGCCTTCAGCGTTTTACTTGTAGTTGCCGGGCTTGCCGGAGGATATCTGTTGCATAAGCCGGGGCAATCATCAATCAGGTACAGCAGGCAGATTGATTCCCTCTCGGCGCAGGTATCGGAGATAAAACAGGCGGTAATGCTCTCCCTGCTTCAAAACCCTTCAGCCTCACAGAGAATACGTGCTGTGGCTTATACCGATGAAATAAGCAACGTTAATCTTAAAGTAATTGAAGCTTTGTTTACAACGTTAAATGAGGATCCTAACGTGAATGTAAGACTTGCAACACTTGAGGCCCTTGTCAGACTATCTGATGAACCTCAGGTTCGTGAAGGCCTGGTACGGAGTATTAACCTTCAGGATTCGCCTATGATGCAATTAGCTTTGGCCGATGCCATGGTAAAGCTGCAGGAGAAGAGATCTGTTAAATCTCTGCAGATGCTTCTCGATAAAAAAAATCTGAATAATATGGTCAAACTCAATATTGAAAAAAGCATTCAAAAATTGATCTGAAAACCCAAAATCGCCACTCTAAAATGACAAAAAAGATAATCTCCCTTTTAATGGGAGTGGGAATTCTATGCGCTTCTGCGGAAGCAAAAAATAGGGAATTCAAAGAACATCTGAGTAAGGAATTCGTCCTCTCTGGAAACGTAACAGGCACTACACTATTCATTTATAATATTTCAGGCTTTATAAAGGTGGAAGGTTATAATGGTAACAAGGTGCTGTTTGAAATGGACAAAACCATTTCTGCTGCTGATGAAAAAAATCTGGAAGAGGGGAAGAAGGCATTCAAACTTGCATTTGAGCAGAATAAAGACAGCATTACTGCCTATATCTCCGGACCCTTTGATTCCCGTCCTAACAGGAACAGGCATTACAATGATGATCGTTCGGAATTTGAATATCAGTCTGATGTTGATTTCACCCTTAAGGTTCCATTTGGCATTAACCTGCATGTATCAACAGTCAATAATGGCATTATTTCAGTAAGTAATGTGGAAGGAGCCCTTCATATTGACAATGTAGATGGAGAAATATCAATTCTTAATGCGAAAGGGACCACCTGGGCCCATACAGTAAATGGTGATGTTACGGTTGGCTATTTGATAAATCCGCAGGAGGAATCCTCCTACTATACTATTAACGGGAATATCCGGGTGACCTATCAGCCCGGTCTTTCAGCCGACCTCAGGTTTAAAAGCATGAATGGTGATTTTTACACCGATTTCCGGGATGGTGAAATGCTGCCGGCTTCAATCACCAAAACAGCGGACAGGAGGGTTGGGGCAATAGTCTATAAACTAAATGCTCTAACTGCCGTCCGCTTTGGAAAAGGCGGAAGGATCTTCAAATTCGAAACACTCAACGGTAACGTCTATATTAAAAAACATTCTTAAACTAAATGATTATGAAAAAAATGAAAATTGCAGCTCTTGCATTACTGAGCCTCCTTATCGGAACAAGCTCTTTTGGCCAAACGGGATCGACTGAACAGCTGACCGTGCCTTTAAGCAATCCTGGGAAACCCTATACTTTAAAAGTACATCTGATTATGGGATCAATAAAAGTTGTGAGCTATGAAGGAAAAGATATTCAGATTAGTGTAACACCCAGGAAAGAGGATCAGGAAGAATCGAAGACGAATGAAAAAGGGATGAAACGCATCTCAGCATCCAAAGGTTATGAAGTTACTGCGAAAGAGGCTGATAATACAGTCACCGTAAACACAGGAGATCCAAATAAAGCTCTTGATCTGGAGCTTAAAATTCCACAGGATGTTCATCTGAGTTTAGGCACCGTAAATGGTGGTGAGATTAATGTCGAAAATGTCAGGGGTGAGCTGGAGGCAGATAATGTTAATGACAAGATCACCCTTACCAATATTTCCGGGTCGGTTGTTGCCAATACCGTGAATGGAGATGTAACCGTAACATTCATCACAGTGGATCCAAAAGCGCCAATGGCATTCTCGACTTTAAACGGGGATATCAATGTAACACTTCCTTCTGACACTAAGGCAAATCTCAAGTTAAAATCTGATATGGGGGAAGTCTACAGCGATTTTGATATCGACATTGATAAGACCACGTCAAAGGTTAATAAATCCTCTGAGCCAGGGATGTACAAGATAAAGAAGGATGACTGGATCCTTGGAAAGATCAATGGAGGCGGTCCTGAAATAATGATGAAAAACATGCAGGGCGATATCAATATAAAAAGAGCAGCTAAATAAAGATATTATCAGCTTATGCCGTTCAGAAAGGGTGACCTCCCTTACTGAACGGCATTGCATTCCTGCTGAAAAGTTCAGAAGCCTTGCAACTGACATCCTTCCCTATTCCATTCAGCTAATAAATTCAATTTTCGCGACAGCCTTTTAAATTTTTTCAACTCTTTTCAAGTCTTTATGTAACTTTTTTAAAGATCAGAAGTAATCAGTATGAAAAACGCCTTCAACAGATAACCTCAAAAGTACTCCCCTGGATGAATATCTCTTTCTATAAAATAAATATTATCAGTCTGATAATTTCTCTGACATCAATAAATATCTATTCTCAGGATCCCGTGAAGAAGAGTTGTAATACTGCCTTTACTGCCACGGCTCCTGTCATTGATGGCCTGATGGGTGATGAGTGCTGGAACCTCGTTGAATGGAGTTCTGCCTTCATTCAAATCGAGCCTGTTGAAAATAAGCCACCTTCTCAGGAGACGGCTTTCAAGGTACTTTATGATAATAACAACCTTTATATTTTTATCAGGGCTTATGACACGGAGCCCGGGAAAATCAGCAGGATAATATCCCGAAGGGATAACTTCAGCGGAGATATGGTGTGGGTGGACATCGACAGTCACTTCGACAAGATGACAGATTTTATGTTTGCTGCTTCCGCTTCGGGGGCAAAAAGTGATGCGGCAATATCGGAGGATGGTAATAACGAAGACGATAGCTGGAATCCAATATGGTATATGAAGACCTCAATAGATGATAAAGGCTGGTGTGCCGAAATGAAAATCCCTCTGAGCCAGCTTCGCTTCGGGAAAAAGGACCAGCAGATCTGGGGTCTTCAGGTTAGCCGCAGAATATTCCGCCTTCAGGAGAGGTCTCAATGGCAGTTTATTCCAAAAGGCTCACCGGGTATCGTTCATCTTTACGGAGAACTTCATGGCATCAATAATCTGAAACCAAAACCCCTCGTCGAAATAATGCCCTATACTGTAGGAAGAGTTGAAAGATTCGGAAAAACAGTGGGAGATCCTTTCAATACGGGCAAAGCCTCAAAACTTTCAGCAGGTATCGACGGGAAGGTAGGGCTGACAAATGATTTCACTCTCGACTTTTCTGTCAATCCCGATTTTGGACAAGTTGAGGCAGATCCTTCGGAGGTTAATCTTACAGCCTTTGAAACCTACTTCACTGAAAAACGCCCCCTGTTTGTGGAGGGCAGAAATATTTTTCAGTTTATGCCAAACCAGACAATTGTAATTCATAATATGTACTCCGACAATCTCTTCTACTCAAGGAGGATCGGAAGATATCCTCAATATTACCCCTCAACGGGAAGCAATGAATTTGTTAAAATGCCGGAATCAACAACTATCCTTGGGGCCATGAAAATTTCAGGCAAAACAAAAAAGGGATTATCGCTTGGAATTCTCGAGAGTCTCACTTCGTCAGAAAGTGCATTGATCGACAGCACTGGCGTCAGAAAGAAAGTAAGGGTTGAGCCTCTTACCAACTACTTTGTCGGAAGGGTTCAGCAGGATTTTAATAAAGGGGAAACGGTTCTTGGTGCCATATTCACTGCAGTAAACAGGAATATCAACAGCCCTGACCTGGATTTTCTCCATTCATCGGCTTATACAGCCGGTATTGATTTTCAGCATAACTGGAAGGAGAGAACCTGGTATATAGCAGGAAATGCAGAATTCAGCGATGTTAAGGGCAAGCCTCTCTCTATATTAAATACCGAAACCTCATCGGCCCACTATTATCAGCGGCCCGATCAGAACTATCTTTCCGTCGACTCCTCACTGACCCACCTTTCGGGTTATGGAGGTACCGTTAAATTCGGAAAAACAAGCAAAAAGAAACTGCAGTTCGAGACAAGCCTTACCCTGCGGTCGCCAGGACTAGAATTCAATGATATAGGATATATGAGATATTCCGACATCATTCACCAGGGGACCTGGGTTGCTTACTATATACGGAACCCTTTCGCAATTTTCAACAACTTTTACCTCAATACTAATTACTGGTTATACTGGAAATTCTCCGGGAAGCTTCTGTCAACAAATGCCAATATCAATTTTAATTCCCAGTTTAAGAACCACTGGAGGATTAACGGCCAATTCAACAGGCAAAGCGGGAATATCTCCACAGACATGCTCAGGGGCGGCCCTTCGATGACCATGCCCGGAAACCAGAGTATGAGTATATTTCTTAGCAGCGATCAGTCAAAAAAGCTTTATTTCTACGGAGGCTTTTTCCTGGCCTCGGGCAATGTGAAGAGTTTCAGGAATCAGGAATTCTTCGGAGGAGTCAATATCAGACCATCCAATCCGGTCTCAATTTCCATCGAACCTGATTTCAACATTCAGAGTTCTGAGCTGCAATATGTTAGTGCCTTTGGTTCGGTCAATGATCCTATCTATCTTTTTGCAACCATTGATCAGAAAACATTGGGGATGACCTTAAGGATAAACTATACCATAAATCCTGAATTGAGTGTGGAATATTACGGGCAGCCTTATATTTCCGCCGGGAAGTACAGCAGTTATAAAAAGATCACCCGGCCGGCAGCTGAAGCCTTCAATCAGAGATTTCAGACTTATTCACCTTCGCAGATTCTCTTTGATGCAGGGAATAATAACTACAATATAACTGAAAACTCGCAAGTGCTGTCACTGGCGAACCCTGATTTCAATTTCAGGCAGTTCCGGTCAAACCTTGTCGCGCGATGGGAATACAGGCCCGGTTCGACAGTATATCTTGTGTGGTCGCAGGGAAGGACCAGCACTGATTTAAATGGTCTGTTTTCTTATGGGAACGATTTAAAGGATCTATTCAGAATAAGCCCCCGGAATGTTTTCCTTATCAAGTTTTCTTACTGGTTTGCGTTGTAAATGCTTCATACCATCCAATCTCTGTTGACCTTAAAATTTGTTGCTGCAAATCTTGCTGAGTAGTTATATCTTGCCCTTATTGCATCAAATTCACCATCATGCGGTTCTTCATAGACATTTATCAATGGAGCGGATCCGGGATAATGAATGTTACTTAATCCTGCTTTACCGAATAAAAAGAAAAGAGGAATTATCTTTTCATCAGGCACTGCAATGACTGCGGTCTGAAGGTATTGCTTATGTTTAACGATCAGTCTATAGACCTCTTCTTCATCAGCAACTCTCATAACCTGAACGTACCTGAAGAGTTCATCCGGTTTCCAGAACTCAGCATTTTCTTTTACCCTTATAAAAACATTCTTTTCATCGGATGAAAGAAGCTGATTAGAACCGCTATATACCTGATAGAGAGATATTCCTGTATTTCTGGCATTTATTGAAACGGGAGATACCCTGTTTTCGAAAAGCTTAAGTTTTGAAAAGAGTTTTTCAGCAAATTGCCAGGGATCTCCCTGAACATAAATGTTTTTTACATTGTAGCAGGCACCCCCATCAAAGGCCGAAATATCGGTGACGAGACCATTAATGACCTGTTCAAGATTGCCAGGGTCATTCAGGAACTCCCTGGAGATATAGGCTATACCTGTTTTATGACCATGCTGCAATATGGTAATTCCACGGTGATATTTTTCTGTCCTTGACATCAGATCTTTAATAGCATTGTCCGAGCTCAGGATATTTAATGCATCAGATTCTTCTATAATTGGTTTTTCGATTAAGTTGTCTCCTCCCTTCCAATATCCGCATGCAATGGTTTTTCTGAGGTCCGGGTTGATCTTTTCAAGTTTATTCAGGTAAATCATCGGGAAAAATGCTGCTGCTGAAGGCAACTTAAGAATCTGAGCTGATCCTTTTGTTTTAACTGGCAAACCAATTTTTGAAAGGATAGCGGTATATCCTACAACATTCCCCGATATAAAATGGCTGAGCAGGCCAGGTTCTTTCCACCTGTTAAAGGGATTTATCTGACCAAATCGCTTTAGGTAGCCAAACCGTGATTTAATGATATTATTTTCCTTAACCGCTTTGTTTATATAATATCCCCTTGCTCCGTGATCGTAATTGACTATCGACTGGAATAATCCTAAACCCCACTGTTCTATATCAAATTTCGAAAAGCCGCATGATCTCTGAATAAGGTCAATCAAATCAACATTTTCAGGTTTTGTCAGGTCTGCAAAAGATGAATCAAGCTCATCTGAAATTTTTTGAGTCTCATCCGGTGAATGTGAAGAAAAAAAACTCTCTGCATTTAGTTTGATCTGCCATGCGACATCCCTGATCTCTTTTGCATCAGCAAGCGGATAGCTTATTTTGAGCCCGTTTGTCTCTTCAGTATGAGAGGAAGTAAAGAATGGGTCGTGGAATTCAATTTCTGTTTTCATGAGTATTGAATTAAATATTGGCGACTTCTTCTGCTTTGTAGGCACAACCCTCAGTGCTTGCATTCCGGAATCTTTCGATGTGGCTAAAATGAGAAACGGTATAGTCAGGCCTGAGACCCCGTATTGTCGCATAATCAAGTTGAAGTATCGAAACATTGCACGCTGATGGTGTTCCGTTTGAATAGGGGCTTATGAACTTTAACAGGCCCTTCCCTGATTTCAGAGGTTTTTCAGTTTCGGGATCAACTATATAGGCTCTTGTTTCATGCCAGCTTTCAAACAAATAATCCTGTAATTCATCGCTCCAGTATCCTTCATTTGTTGCAGGAGATTCCGTAAAAGCGTAAATATCTTTCAGGTTTTTTGAAAACAGCTCTTTCTTCAAACCGAATATTGAGGCAATTTTTTTTATCATCTCAGGCTTATCTACCTTCTTCCCTGTGATTGCCCCCTTTGTTCCGCCATATCCGCCTCCGGCGAAGGTAAAACAGGCGTTATCAGGAAAGCAAAACTGCCCCTCTCTCAACTGATCCAGATATGGATAAAGAAGAAGAATAAAACCACCAAGATTAATCTTTTCATGTGTTTTTTCAGCGGCAGAAATGATGTCAACTATTTCATTCAGATGCTTTTTTCTCAGAACGGCTTTTCCGTTAAATACTTTTGATATTAATGTTCTGAACAGATCCACATCGAGGGTAAATACAATATTCTCATAAAATTTTTTTGCTGCATCCAGCGAAAGCTTCATCCGGGCAGTGCTTTCATATCCCATAAAAGCAGATTTTTTAGAAAGGCCCTCCATGATTCTCAGGGAGGGAGAGAATCCTATAGCTCTTGAGGTGCCTTCAATTCCAAAGGTTAACCTGTAGTTTTCGGTAACCTTCTCCAATTCGGAATTATTTGTATAAACATAACTTGGATCCCCTGAAGTATTGCTTGAGACCTGGAATTTACCGGACTGAGTCAGATCATTCAGCTCTTTGTACAGGCCTTTCGATTTTTTAAAAGCCGTTGCGGTAACAGCAGGTATCTGATAATATTCTTCGTCATTGATTGCAGTTATGATATCCTCGAGGCTGCGATTTTTCCTTTTGCAGATGTGCCTGAAATATCCAAACTTATCCCACTGAAAGGATATGCTTTCTCTGAGCAATTCTTTATACCCTGATTCATCCATTATCGTTTTCATATTTAAAGATTTTAATTGTCAGATTGAACCGGATAAGCAGGGTCAATAATCAGGCCAGACAGGATAAATATCATATAAACAGCTTTTTACAATATATGCATAATAAACACACATGTTAATTGTAGCATTATGAATCAATGGAGTGTTTTAAAAGGCTACATTAAAACCAACATAAACAGATATCTGTATTTTGATAATCATCCATAATCAATTATTAAATCGGGTCAGCTATTATTAAAAGCCCTCCCTCTCAAAGGTATTATCGATTAAAGGTGGGCCCATCCGGACCACGATTATCCATGCGGCATATTTTCTAAATCGGTCAGGCTGTATTAATAAAGATGCTTATATTGCCAGCGGTTTTAAGGAAACCTGTTACAATAAATATAAAACTTTGTCATTTAAACTGATGGAATCACTGCGAAACAGATCTTATCTTGTATTGAAGGGTTTAACTCTTTTCCTTCTGTTGATTTTTATTGCAGGATGTAATAATAAGCCGGTTCCTCCGGCAAAACCTGCAAAGGCTGATTCTTCAAAAAACAGGAAAATTGTGGCTAAACCTGCGGCTAATCCCTGGAGCATCAATTCATTTGCTCCCAGGGAGGGTGATTCAACCGGAAGGGAATATGTCAGATTTGGTACTGAGGGTAACTATTCAAACAATGCAGGCACCAACGGTTATATCTATGCTGAACTTCTTGTTGACAAACTTAAGGCAGGAATATTTCTTCATGAAAATCAGAAATCAAACCCTGTAGCGGCATTCAATGGTCCTGTGCATATTACCATGAAGAACGCAGAGGGTATCGAATTGCAGCTGACCTCAGGCAGGGCATGGAACAAATCGGGTGGAATACTCATAGAGCAGAATAACAACGATTACAGTCAGTTCAGGGTCTTCATGCTTCAGAGTACCGGTATTATCAATGTAGATCTTACTGATGCCGCTTCGACATCATATCATTTCAAGGTAAATGCCGATGGTTTCTCTGCTGCCTTCGGAAAGATTTAGGATTGGTATTTGAAGCCATTTCAGAACTCTCAGTCTATAAACAGCCCTCTCACACTATATCATCATAGTGAGAAGCCGGAGCGAATGGTTTTAAGGACTGAATCTGATCAGACAATAAAATGTAATGTTTTTTGCGTTTGATATATCTTCACCATGAAAAAGATATTTAAACCTGACAGAAATTTCAAACCATTTCCAACAGAAGAAGGGGATGAATTATTCCCTAATGGCATTTTCGTATTTAATATTTCAAGGATGCTCGAATATATCGGGGATAATCCGGGCCTCTTTACTCCTGAAAGTGTTTCTGTGGAAGAAGTATATTCACCTCATCACCAAATAAATGAGGCGCATCTGGATAATGCTGATCTGTCAGTACCGGTTATACTTGCTGAAATAGCGCCAGACAGGTATAACCTTATCGATGGTCACCACAGGGTAGAAAAGGCCTTTCGTCAGAATATTGAGAGAATCAAAGCCTTTAGGCTGAAGTCTCAGCAGCACATTAAGTTCCTTGAAAGCAAGGAGGCTTATGAAAAATATGTTGATTACTGGAATGGTAAGATTAAGGAAATGCAAAAACTTAAGATTGGCCGGGACATTTCCTGAGAATAAGTCGCGATGATAAACGTTCAAAAATAACTGGCAAGGTTACCGTATTTAAAACATGCGATATGCACCACCACTGCACACAAAAATCTTTACTTTGTATTGTGATTAAAACAACAGGAAATGAACGATAGCAAACCAGTAATTGACTTTATCTTTCGTATAACAAATGAAGTACTTTGGAACACATTTAAAAAGAGCGAAATTGGCGATGTGATGCTTCCGTTTGTCGTTCTCAGACGAATGGATTGCCGTCTGGCAGATAAGAAGGAGAATGTCCGGAATACGTACCTTAACTTCAAAGATAAAGTCAACCCCGATAAACTTGATCCTATTTTGCGTAAGGCTGCCGGTGGTTTGCAGTTTTACAATACCTCAAAATACGACCTTAAAGGCTTAACCCAGGAACCACAAAACATCGAGATCAATTTCTCAAACTACCTTAATGGCTTTAATGTTGATGTCCGCGACATCATGGAATATTTCCAGCTCGATAAGATCATTGCCCGACTGGTCAAAAACAACCTTCTTTTTCAGATGATTGATGGAATTAGCAGTGTTGACCTTAGCCTTGAGAATATCGACAATCACAATATGGGTTACGTTTTCGAGGAACTGATTCGTATCTCGAACGAACAGAGCAATGAAACGGCGGGGGAACACTTTACCCCACGTGATGTCATTCACCTGATGATCCGAATACTGTTTAGTACCGAAAAAGAAACTTTAAAACAACCCGGAGTTATCCGCACAGTTTACGATTTGGCTTGTGGAACAGGAGGCATGCTTACCCTTTCAAAGAAATATATTCTCGAAGAGATCAACCAGAAAGCCGAAATAAAAATTTTCGGCCAGGAGATCAATGAACAATCGTTTGCCATTGCCAAATCCGATTTGTTGATTACAGGTGAAGATGCTGATAACATCAGGCACGGCAATTCGTTTTCGGATGATAAATTCCAGGGGAGGCGCTTCAATTATATGCTTGCTAATCCTCCTTATGGGGTAAGCTGGAAGAAGGATGAAAGCTTCATCAAAAATGAATCATTGAATCCGGCAGGACGTTTTTATGCCGGGTTACCGCGCTCAAGTGACGGACAGTTGCTCTTTCTGCAACACATGATCTCTAAAATGGAGCCAAATGGAAGCCGAATTGCAGTTGTAACCAATGGTTCACCACTCTTTACCGGTGATGCCGGATCAGGTGAAAGTGAAATTCGTAAATGGATAATTACAAACGACTGGCTCGATTGCATTGTTGCGTTACCCAAAGACCTGTTTTACAATACCGGTATTTATACCTATATCTGGTTCATTACCAATAAAAAAGAAGCCCATCGAAAAGGGAAGGTACAATTAATCAATGCAGTGGATTTTTGCCGCCCCGAGAAAAAAAGCCTGGGGAACAAACGAAATAAGATTTATGAAGATCATCTGGCCGAAATTGAAAGAATCCATACTGCATTTGGAGAAAACGAAAACTCTAAAATCTACCCAAACGAATATTTTGGCTATTATCAGGTAACAATAGAACAGCCGGAATACACAGAGAAGGGCAAAATTAAGCCCGACAAAAACGGCCAGCCCAAAGCCGACAGCAGGAAACGCGATACAGAAAATATTCCGCTTAATGAAGATATAAATACTTATTTCGCAGAGGAAGTAAAACCTCATGTTCCCGATGCCTGGATCGATTATGATAAAACCCGTATTGGATACGAAATAAACTTTACACGCTATTTTTATAAATACCAGAAACCGGCTCCATCGGCTGAGATTAAGTCCGAGATCATATCGCTCGAAAATACAATACAGGAATTACTGAAAAAAGTATTGGGATAATGGAAACTGCAAAAGAACTGATTGAGCAACTCAACGTTTTAGATGAAACATTACCCATAAGTGTACCACTCTCGAGTCTAAGTGCACCAGTTTATAATTTAAGTGCACCAGTTCACGTTCTAAGTGCACCAGTTATTGAACCAGTTCCCGGCCTTATTGAACCAGTTGCAATCGTTATTGAACCAGTTCGCAACCGCTTATTGAACCAGTTACCATTTGAATTGCAGGAACTGATGGAGCACCTTCCCCGATATGCCCAACCACCCCGAACAAGCCTATACAGTTAATAATTAAAAATGAAGCAGTACCCAAAATATAAAGATTCAGGTATTCAATGGATCGGAGAAATACCGGAACATTGGGAAGTAAGAAAATTAAAGAGCGTTGCTGATTTCATAAACAGGGGTAATGCCCCATCATATATTGACAATGGGAAAATAGGTGTAATTAATCAAGCAACATTTAGTTCTGGAAAATTCGACTTTAGTAAAATAAGATATACTGAAGATTGTGAACTGGATGCAACCAGAGGAAAGGTTTTCAAAGATGATGTTCTTTTAGCTTCTACTGGTGGAGGTGTTTTGGGAAAAACAGCTTTGGTTAACTTCTCAGGCGATTATATGGCAGATAGCCATGTAACAATTATAAGAGATTCGAAGAACAGTCTAAATTCTAAGTATCTATATCTTTTCCTTTCCGTAAATTATGATCTAATAAATGGAATTCTTGCCCAGGGATCTACTAATCAAACAGAATTACAAAGGAAATGGTTAGAAGACTTCAAGATTCCATTTCCTAATACTGTTGAGCAAACCGCAATCGCCTCTTTTCTTGATCACAAAACCTCCGAAATCGACCAACTGATTGCCGCCAAAGAAGAGCTTATTACTAAACTGGAAGACCGGCGCAAAGCCATTATCAACGAAGCAGTTACTGGTCAGGCCTACAAAACCGGACTTATTCCAACACCCGATGGCAAAGAGGTGAAGTTTAAAGATTCCGGAATCGAATGGCTGGGAGAAATTCCTGAGAATTGGGATATAGTTAAATTAAAGTACATTGTAAATAAAATTGGTAGTGGTGTCACGCCCAGAGGGGGAAGTGAAGTTTATACAGAAAATGGTATCCCGCTGTTAAGAAGCCAAAACATTCATTTCGATGGATTGAGACTTGATAGTGTAGCAAGGATCCCTGAGGCAATTCATAGAAAAATGAATTCGACTGTTGTTCTTCCTAATGACGTATTATTAAACATAACAGGTGCTTCAATAGGTAGATGTTTTTATGTTGATAACGATTTAGGTGAAGCCAATGTTAATCAACACGTTTGTATTATTAGACCAGACTTAAATAGAATTTCATCAGTGTATTTGAATTTTTACATCGCTTCCCAATGTGGTCAATTTCAGATTTTATCAGGGCAAGATGGGACATCCAGAGAAGGGTTAAACTTTGAGCAGATTAAAAATTTTCAAATCACTCTTCCCCCTATGTCTGATATGACTCTTATATCCAATTGGATACAAAAAAGGATTTCAAATTTAAATTTAATTATGAACCAAACAATTCAAAGTATAGAGAAACTCAACAAATACAAGCATTCCCTAATTTCTGAGGTAGTTACCGGTAAAATAGATGTTCGTGATTGGCAAAAAGAATAACTAAATTTGAGTTTCAGCAATTGAAACCATAATCAATACCCATGGGAGCAACCGGAATTAAAGAGGTTCATTTCGAAGATTATGTGGCCAAAGCACTTTGCGGCGAAAGCAGCGGTTATCTATTACTTGACCCAGCCGACTATGAAAAGAAAAACTGTCTGTTCCCCGGTGAATTTGTATCGTTTGTAAAATCTACTCAACCAGAGGCCTACAAGGCATTGCACGATCAATATGGTTACCAGACCAATGAACGCCTGCTGCAAACACTTGAAAAAAACATCAAAACGTATGGAGCGTTGCAGGTGTTTCGTAATGGCTTTAAAGACCGGGGCCAGAAAATCCGCACCGTCTTCTTTCAGCCTGCCAACAACAAGAATCCTGAACACAACCTCCATTATACCCAAAATCGATTTGGAGTAGCCCGTCAGTTGCATTATTCTGTGAAAAATGAAAACAGCCTCGACCTTGCACTGTTCATAAATGGCATTCCTTTTGCAACGGCCGAACTAAAGAACGCCTTTACCGGCCAGTACCTGAGCGAAGCAATTAAGCAATACAAAACCAACCGTGATCCACAGGAACCTCTTTTGGCTTACAAACGCTGTTTGGTCCATTTTGCGGTGAGCACCGAAAAAGTAGCCATGTGTACCCGTTTGCAGTGGCAAAAGTCATACTTCCTGCCGTTTAATCTCGATATTGATAATCCCCCAAATCCCGAAGGCTTTTCTACTGAATACCTTTGGAAGGAGATCTGGTCAAAATCATCTGTTCTCGATCTGATCCAGAACTTTATCAATTTTCAGGAAGT
>CAIPJU010000176.1 GCA_903865465.1 uncultured Bacteroidota bacterium | reverse complement strand
TGTTAAAATTTTGAACCGAATCCCCCTGAATATAGAATGCGTCCAGTATTCCGGTTGCTCTTATATCATTGAAAGTTACTGAGGTGAAAGGCTGACCGGTTTGCCATAGACCATTTTTGAAATTATACATGAAGAAATTATCTACATCCTTCACTGAAATATCTTCAATCGTCCAGTTTCCGCTCACCAATCGGGGATGTTCATCTTCGGGAGAAAAGTGAACAAAAGCAGAGAGCATATTATTCCTTTTCTGAATCTTATGGGAATATTCACCGGGTCCCCAAAAATCACAATGCTTTACTGACAGGTTATAACATCCCAGTCTGAAACCATTGCAGGATGTATTTATTTTGCATTCAGAAATCATAAAGTTCCGGTTATCGTTTCCTGCAAATGCATCATCACCGGTTCTGAAATCGCATCCTTTAACCGTGAAATTATCACAGAACCGTGTGTGAAGTCCGTCATGCCCTCCGCGGATTACAATATTTGTTACAATGCCGTGTGAACAATTCCTGCAGTTAATTGCCCAGTTTGCCGAATTCCTGATTGTAATTCCTTCAAGTCTGATATCCCTGCAGTTAATGAGTCTTATACAATGAGGCCCTCTAAACCCTTCCTCTCCTTCAGGATTAAAACAGTCAACTCCGTCAATAGTGCCTTCTCCCTCTATGGTTATGCCAGAAATATCTTTACCAAATATAAATGCATCGTTTTTATAATCAGTATACTTATTACTTCCCTGGAGGACTACGTCTTTTCCAAGGTGGAGGATAACTTTGTTTTTCAATTGAATGCCGCCTGACAGATAAGTTCCTTCCATAAACCTTACAACTCCTCCGCCTGAAACTGCACAGCTATCAATGGCAGATTGGATGGAACTGGTCATTAATCTATTTTTGTCAGGCTTAATGGTTATTTCAAATGGCTTTAGTTGTCCGGCAAGACTCCATGAATAAAAAAGCACGAGAACAGCAAATAAAGCTTTTTTCATAGTGAATTAATAACCATTCAAGTAATTGAGTCTATCTGATCCCTTACATTATCGGCGTCAAATACTTTTTTCCAGTCTTCTTTAATAAATTCTTTCAGTCCGCGCTGAAGGGCTTTATTTGCAGCATCAGAAAAGACGGCCCCTTGTAGTTCATTAAACAATACCGCCATCTGGATCCGCAGGTGTCCAAGAAGAAAATCCCTGGCTGCCTCTTCAGGAACTCCCCTTTTTATAACTTCATTGAGTCCTTCCCTGATAACATAAACGCAGGTTGAAGCCAGCGTTTCAACTAGGGCAGGTTCCAGCAATCCCATCTGCTCAACAGTAATTTTGTGAGACCTCAGGACAGGACCATAAAATGTACATGCAAGCTTCTCTCCCTTAATGTAATCCTCTGATGTTCCCTGCATAATGGAGCAAACAATTGACTGTTTTGCTGCAACACCGCCGAAATGATCCTTCATATGGTCCTCAACAGGCTCCCAGTTGAAAATTGAAGGATGAGTCGGATGAGTAATAAAGTAAGAAATATCATCTCTTTGAAACAGCTTTCCTGCCAGGGCAGCTGCCGGATCAAGAGTGAGAGCAAGGCTTCCTTTTCTCATCATAGGAATATATTCCGCAGTTACTTTTCCAAGGGCAACATCGGGTACTGCAAATATCACTGCATCTGCCACAGGTATTACCTCTAACGGAACTGACCCGGAGATCCCTATTCCTTTCAGTTTTTCAATTCCCTGGGAACTTACCTCAAGGTATGACATATCATAGTCTGAATTCTTAAGATTATGGGTCAGACGCATTCCCATTTTTCCTCCTGCACCTACCAGAGTAACTTTTAACTTTTTCATAATGAACAGGTTTTATTTAAATTCTTCAAGTTTGATCTTCTTTCCTGATTCTGCTGATTTATAGCTTGCCCAAATAAGACGCACTGTCTCAAGATTGTCATTTCCGCTGTTTTCAGCTTTTGTCATGCCCTTTATATCATTGAGTATGTCCCTGTTAATATGGATACAACTCTCATGATTCACAATATAGTCAGGGTCAGCCCACGAATAAGCAGGAAATGTTACTATCTCAGAATCAGTTCCCTGACGTGTAGTTGTCCTGATCTCAAACTTTGGTCCGAGAAACACTGATCCTTTCTCACCCTCAACAAGGATATTTAAGGTCGAGAAGGTATCATGTTCAATTATGGAAGCATATGACATCTCTGTATAAACAGGCATCCCGTTTTTCATTTCCATCATTATTACAGCTACATCTTCACCTCGTATACCGGGAGTCACTGCTTTGGTCTGGCACCAAAGCTCATTGCACTCCCCGAACAGAAACCTGCAAACATCGAGAACATGTGATCCCATATCGGTGAGTATAAAATGGTCGAGCTCTTTAAGAAATGGCTGGTTATCAAATACCGGAAACCCTGAAAGGAATGTGACTCTTGCCTTAAAAGGTTTTCCAATTACGCCCGAATCAATAATCTCCTTAAATCTTCTTACAGGTGCTTGCCACCTGTAGTTCTCATGAATATAAAGTTTAGCTCCTGCATCGCTGCACACCCTAACCATCTGGCTTGCTGTTTCAAAGTCAGGAGCCATTGGCTTCTGACATATTATGTGTTTAATACCATACCTTACAGCCATCTCCACGAAATGGGCATGAGTGTCTACGTCTGTGATAATGTCCACAAAATCAAGCTTTTCTTGCGAAAATAATTCTTCAGGATTATCATATACCCTTGGCACATTGAAGTATTCAGCAATCTTTTGTGCCTTTGAAAATGTCCTGTTATAGACGGCAACAAGCTCAACGCCTTCAAGTTCGCTCCAGGCACCGATCTGGAATTTCGACCAGAAACCGCAACCAAAAACCGCAAATTTCAATCTGTCCATATTATTTAATTTTTTTAATATCAGGTTCTTATATCTGCGAAATCTGCGGGAAGCTATTTTTTCCCGCTGATCACGCAGATATTCGCAGATTATTTTATTATAGTTTTAAGATACTCAATGCTTTCCTGAGCCCATCTTTCTTCTTTCCGGATAGTATCTTCACTTTCTTTCTCAGGTGGTGTCCATAACTCAAGAACAGCGCTCTGACATGAATCGGAGAAACTAAGCTTATTGATCAGTTCCCTTATATTAAGCGTCCCTTTTCCGGCAGGAGCTCCTTCTATAATAATCCCCATTTTGTGAGATACTCTCCGGATTGTAAAATCCTTTATGTGAAGGTTTATGGCATAAGGAAGAAGTATTTTTGAGACCTCCTCAAACCCTTCGCCTGCACCCATCGAATTGACCGAATCAAGACAGATGCCAACATATTCACTTCCGGCTGATTGTATTAGCTTTTCGAATTCGCGGGCTTTAAAACGGTCATGGTTTTCTATCGCCAGTTTAATTTCCCTTGACTTAAATTCAGGAAGAAGGTCTTTTATTATTGCTGAGATGGTATTCAGGTCAGGTTCAAATCCGGCTCCGTCAATAACCATTCGCAGAATTGGCGAACGAAGCAACTTTGCCGTCTCAAGACATTTCATTGTATGCCCAGGTGTCAGGCCCCGGCCTCCCATCTCAATCTCAACCCCTTTACCTTCACCATAATTCCTGAGGGCTATGAGTTCATTTTCTGTCATCATTTCAAGAGGCAGGTTATCGGCAATCTGAATAAGCTTCAGCCCTGCTGAAGCAGCCTTGTCTGCCAGGTCGATTGCTGATAGCTGTTTTTCAGGCAATGAACCCGGAACCCCAACAGCCCAGCTATAAGTATATGATGATAAGCCTAATCGCATGACAACTATTTTTTGGTGCCGGGAGCAGGATAGTTTTTGGAAGCATCATCAAGGACAAGTATCCAGTCAAGATTTTCACCGGGCGTTGGAGGATTGAATATTTGTGTTCCCGTGTTTGGGTATTTTCCTATCTCCTCAGCATTACCATTGCGTGGATTAAACCACCATGCAATTATTTCTTTCCCTTTTATAGCATCCATCCTGACTGAGAATTTCCGTCCCACAGGAACATATATCATTGCATAAGTTCCAGTATCATCACGTGTGGCCACATACCTGTATGATCCGTTCCCCGGTACTGAGGATACAACCTTGTCAGTCACTATTATTGAGTTATCGGGTATCCTTGTAAGGAAAGGTCGTGATTCCATCAGAAGCCGTCCGTACATCATTTGTCCGGCTCCGGGCTGATCTATTGCTTCATACCAGGGCATCAGAGGTCTGTTGACAGCGTCGTGTGAGGGCCCATACATCTGCCATACTGAATGGTGGCCGTAAGTATGACCGAATGCCCCGCTGAAGAGATCCCAGTACAGAGGTCTTCGTACATCTGCGGAAGTAGAATGTCCATTCGCATCAGGATTGAAGTTGATAGGGTGATCTTCATAAACAGGTTCAGCATCAATAACAGGCTTTGCAGGTTCAATCCTGTAATCATCATTTGTCATGTAATACCTTTCCGTGTAGCTCAGACTGTGCCCATTCTGCCTCATGTTGAAATCGAGCCACGGTTCATTGGGGAGATATTGCGCCGATCCGGCGCCCCCGGTAGGATGGAAACTTATAAGGTGCCTTCCACCGTCTCCCTCTCTCAACCCTTCAGCCATTGCAACAATTATCTGCAGTTGGATCTCCGATTCGATAGGCCGGTCACCCCCTAAAATCCAGATTATATTGGGATTATTTTTATAGCGCTGTCCGATAAACTTTCCATATGTTCTTGCATTTTCAGGATTAAATATCTGCGGACCTACGCCCCACTTCTGGTTCCATTTATCTCCCCATGTAGGAAGCATACCAATGAAAATTCCCTTCTCTTCTGCTTTTTTCAAAACCCAGTCGAC
>CAIPJU010000175.1 GCA_903865465.1 uncultured Bacteroidota bacterium | reverse complement strand
TTTGCACCGGCAGAAGGTGGTCAATTTGAATCAGCAACACATGGTCAATTTAAATCGGCAGAAGGTGGTCAGATTGACCGAAGTTTGCACTGATGGCAAAAAAATCAACACAAAAAGAGAGATGCTTATTGTTCATGAAAATAGCATCCTTAGTTTGGGAAAAAATATCCAGAGCACATGATGTAAATGTCGATATACCTGAAATTGGTATTACTTCAGATATTATAGTTAATATTTTACAATTTAACAAGAAACACAATCCTTCAAGATTTGATGTATACGCAAAGCCTGGATGGAATGAGGGTAAATACGGTAATGATATTGATTTATTTGTTGAAACATCACAAGGCCTTTATAAATGGTTTGCCTTACAATCCAAAGTATTAAAGAAAAACAATCGATATACAACCCTTCG
This sequence comes from uncultured Bacteroidota bacterium, assembly GCA_903865465.1. Lineage (GTDB taxonomy): Bacteria > Bacteroidota > Bacteroidia > Bacteroidales > VadinHA17 > LD21. The sequence continues at coordinate 3,667 of CAIPJU010000175.1, read as the reverse complement.
TGACACAAGCGATGGAATAATGCAATGGGATAAATTGCTATTGTTAGAGGGGCTGTCAGGTTGCAAAGGATATTTCCTCCTTTACAATGGGGTGGCAGATTACCATGACGTTGGGACTGATTGTTGTCTCAAAATTTTTGATGAAAAGCAGTTTGGTTGTTCGTTGGTTGAACCTTGCTATATTGAATCCTTAGCAAATAAGACTTCTAGACTTGGTAGATTTACTAATCCTAAATTTAGGGATATTCATCCCCAAAATGCTGATCCTTGGAGAACTCTAGTGTGCTGTCAATCTGAGTATTTAGAGTTCGATCTCTATTCTTTAGAAGACGTAATCAATTCTAATCCAACTTTTGAAAGAATAGACAATAAACGAAATAGTAAAATTGCTGATAAGGAAGATGATTTGAATGAGAAAACAAAGAATTGTTTCAAAATTCCAGTTGTCAAAAAAAATAAGATAAATCAAGCATCGCGTAAGGCAAAATGGAATCCTGCAATTAGGGTAATTATAAAAACACCCTTGACGATTTTAACTGAAATATACAAATTATGAATCGCATATATGTGAATTATAAAATATAAATAAATAGGAAGAATCCGAAGACTCTGAAATATGCTAATCTATACTTGAAAAATTTTGAACTAACCATAAAACTAAGAAAATGAAAACGGAAAAAATTTTGTTGGAGATCGAAGACTGCCTTGACCGTTGCGATGAAAAAGGACTTGCCAAGAAAGTTGAAGAATTGGTGATTGCTACCAATGAAGAAGAGTCCTGCAAAGAGTTGTCAATAAGGTTGTATAACTATTATACTACCTTCAAAGCAGACGCAACGGCCAAGGCACTTGAAGTAATTATCAGGCAGCGGCCAAGTTTGGCAATGCTAAAATTTCCCGAAAATTATCTTTTCAGGGTAGCGCTGATGCGTGGTTCTATGGAATTATACCAATGTTATATGGATGAGGCCATTAAACCCTTTTTAAAGGGGAAGAAAAAAGATAAAACCGATTTTTGTTACATGGATTTGTATAACATAGCAGATAAGTTAACTGAAACATTCTTCAATAAAACTATGCGATGCGTAAAAGGCATGGACTTTAACGGAGCTTTTGGAAGATTAGAAGAGAACTCAAATGTTTTTTTAATCAACCGTGAAGACTATGAAATCATGAATGATGTGGTTGAAAGATATAATACTATTCTTGGTCGTAGGGATATTTTGAAGGATTTGAATAAGAGGATGGGGTTTGTGTAGAGCTATTAAATTAACCGAATCAAAGTGAAAAGATAAATTTGCGATTTAAACAAACCTTCAGAAATAGAGTCCCCATAGATTTAACCGTTACCATCAATATCTTCAAAGAGTAGGAAATTGAGAAGTTGAAGGAAAACAAAGCGAGTTTGATAAATGAGGCTGTAACGGGGAAAATAAAAATGAGGTAAACAAATACTAAACACAACCTTTATACTAAACTTAAAAATAGAATGGAAAGACAATCAACGATTAAGAAATTGTTTTATGAAGAGGCAATTCGTTTTGCGATTCCTTCATATCAACGTGCATATTCCTGGGAGGTAAGTAAGGATAAAAAGCAAGTAGAACAGTTTATGACTGATATAATTGACCAAAATCCAACAAAGAGATACTTTTTTGGACATTTTCTATTCGAAAAGGACAAGTATCAAGAGAACAAATATTGGGTGATCGATGGGCAACAAAGATTGACAACTATTGTCATTTTTTTTAGCTGCCTAATTAGAGAACTTGAAACGCGAGAAGAGCTAAATGGAAAAATATTTGATCTTGATGGTGAGAAACTTGATATCTGGAGAATAAAAGAGAACTACATCAAGCTTGGCAAAAATTACAAGTTTGAAACCGTTGTTTATGACAACCCATTCTTTGAGGGTTTTGTTTATGAGAACAATGACAAAATAGTTAAAGACACTTTATCTTCAAAAAGAATTGCACTAGCAAAAGAAACTTTTGAAGAACATTTAGCTAACGCGGAGCTAGAAGAAATTCTAAATTGGAAGAAAGTTATTGATGAAGCTATTATTACAACGTTTGAAGTAACTGACAAAGTTCAAGCTACCCAAATTTTTGCATTTCAAAACGACCGAGGTAAAGACTTAACTACATTAGAAAAACTGAAGGCATTTTTAATGCATAAGTTATATGCTGTTTCGGAAAATGATGATCCGGAAAGCCAAATAAAAAATATTGAAACTGTATTTTCTGAAATTTACAAGCAGACCGAACGAATTTCATTTAGCGAAGACCAAGTTTTAGGTTTTCATAATGTGGCATTTTTATCAGGTTGGGATGCCCCTCTTAAAAATGTTAAGGATGAAATTAACAAACTCGAAAACAACATTGAAAAAGAAAAATGGATTAAGAACTTTGTAAATACTCTTAAAGAAACTTTTTTTTCTGTAGAAAAGATAGAAAAACAATCCGAGCTTAACTGTGCTATTGCTGACGCATTGATATTGGATCAACAAAACTCAATTCCTCTAATAATCAAACTTTACCACTTTCATGAAAATGACCAACTCCTAATTGAAAGATTGTCTCGGTACATAGAAAATATTCTTTTTAAACTTGAATATAAATATGCATATTACAGAACGAATAGTTTTCATTCAATTGCCAAAAAATATGACGGAACAGTAGATAAGCTTGAAGGATTGTTAAAATATCATGTCGATAGGGGATTTCAAGATTGGTGGAATTTTAATGGAAATTGTAAAAATTATTTCAATGGCAACTGGCACTTTCACAACAACATAAAGTATGTGCTTTGGAAATATGAGAATCATCTGAGAGCGCAAAATCGTACAAGACCTATGACTCCGGTGGAATTTAAAAATAAGTTTAGTACCAAAAGATTGGAAAATACAACTGATCACATTACCCCTCAAGACCCCCAATTCACTAAATATTCGGAAGAATTTCAAAACAAATGGGTAAACAATATTGGAAACCTTGTTCTAATGGTATGGGGCGACAATTCAGAGAAAAAGAACTACAATCCAGTAGATAAGGTTATTTTATTTGACAGCGATTTTTACTCACATAAGGAAATTCGCGATACTTTAATTGCTCGAAATATGTGGGGTGAACAAGAAATTCTTGAACGCAGGGACAATATCCTGAAATTTATTTATGAGAAATGGAAGTTATTATAAACTAGCGAAAGGATCATACTGTCGAAGGATGATTATTTCAATATCTTTAAAACATAAATAATTAGAGTGGTGAAGAAGCTCAAAGTTTTCATTTCGAGTGTCCAAAGCGAATTTGCCCGAGAACGGAAAGAATTAGCCCATTACCTGAGGCATGATCCTTTGCTGGGCACTTTTTTTGATCCCTTTTTGTTTGAAGAGGTTCCAGCCACCACCCATTCGCCTGGGAAAGTGTACCTCAGTGAGGTCGCAGAATCAGATATCTATATTGGCCTGATTGGTGAAACGTACGGGTACGAAGATTCGGAAGGTATTTCTCCTACCGAAAGAGAATACGATCAAGCCAAAAGTGAGCATTTGCCTCGATGGATTTTCATTAAAAATCTGAACGGGATTGAACGCCAACTAAAAGAAATGGCCTTCATCCTGAAAATTGAGCAGGATGTTTCTCGCAAAAAATTTACCGATTTAGAG
>CAIPJU010000174.1 GCA_903865465.1 uncultured Bacteroidota bacterium | reverse complement strand
TAATTCTTTTTTTTCTATTTTTGACCTCATCTTACATTAATTAACTTTACCAACAAGTGGGAATTTTAAAGAATAAACTTTCAGATTACGATGCTCCTCAAAAGGCCATGCAGGCAGGCATCTATCCCTATTTCAGGGAAATACAATCCGACCAGGATACAGTAGTTGAAATTAATGGCAAAGATGTAATGATGTTCGGTTCCAACAGTTATCTGGGTCTTACATGCCATCCAAAAGTCAAAGAAGCCGCCAAGGCAGCCATTGACAAATACGGAACCGGCTGTGCAGGATCAAGATTTCTTAACGGAACCCTCGATCTTCATACTCATCTTGAAGAGAGACTTGCTAAACTTGTTCACAAAGAAGGAGCTCTCTGCTACAGTACAGGATTTCAGGTTAACCTTGGTGTTGTCTCAATCCTCGCTGGCCGGCATGATTATCTACTGCTCGACGAACTCGACCATGCCTCAATTATTGAAGGCAGCAGGTTGTCTTTCTCAAAAGTGCTCAAATTTGCTCACAACGATATGGCTGCTCTTGAATCGAAACTCAAAGTATGTCATAAAGAATCCATAAAACTCATTGTTGTTGATGGTGTCTTTTCGATGGAGGGCGATATTGCTAACCTTCCTGAGATCGTGAGACTTGCAGAAAAATACAAGGCTTCAGTTATGGTTGACGACGCCCATTCACTTGGAGTACTTGGCAAAAACGGATCAGGAACTGCTGCCCATTTCGGACTCTCTGACAAAGTGGATCTTATTATGGGAACATTTTCCAAATCATTTGCATCATTGGGAGGATTTATAGCAGCCGATAAAGAGGTTATAAACTTTATAAAACACAATTCCAGATCGCTAATCTTCAGTGCAAGCATGACTCCTGCTTCTGCTGCAGCTGTTCTCGCCTCACTCGATATTATGGAGAGCGAGCCTGAAAGAATCCAGCATCTTTGGGATATGACAGCACTTGCCCTTGAAGGTTTCAAAGCCGCTGGCTTCGATACCGGGAAATCGGAAACACCTATCATCCCTCTATTTATCCGCGACGATATTAAAGCTTTGAAACTTACAATGAACCTGCTCGAAGACGGTGTTTTTGTCAACCCTGTTGTTTCACCGGCTGTTCCTAAAGAAGATTGCCTTATAAGATATTCTCTTATGGCAACCCATACCAGGGAACAGGTTGAAACTTCAATTGAAAAAATAACAAAAGCCTCAAAAGCTCTTGGTATTTTGAAATAGATAATCTAATTTCTTTCAGGTAACTCTTTCTTATCCTGGATGTTAATAAGTATATTACAAAGACCGCAAAGCTAAAACACTCTTAAAGTTCTCTTTGCGGTCTCTGTTTTTAATCTCATCCCATCAGAAAAATAAAAATATGAAAAAGGTAATTCTAGTAACAGGCATATCTTCGGGATTTGGAAAACAGACTGCAAGACTGCTTGCGGCTAAAGGGCATACGGTTTACGGAACTGTCAGGAAAGAGACTGAAAATGAACCGGGAGTCAACTATCTCATAATGGACCTACTTAACTCTGAATCGATTAAGAGCACAATTGGAACTATTTTGGAAAAAGAGGGCAGGATTGATGTCCTTATTAATAATGCCGGCGCTCATACCGGTGGACCGATTGAGACATCACCAGTCGAAAATATCAGGGTTCAGATGGATACCAACTTCATGGGACTGGTCCATATCACCAAGGAGGTTTTGCCTGTTATGAGGAAACAGGGAGGCGGAACCATAGTAAACTTCAGTTCAATCGGAGGTCTGATGGGCTTACCATTCCAGGGTTACTACTCTGCAAGCAAATTTGCAATTGAAGGATTCAGTGAGGCTCTAAGAATGGAAGTTGCTGAATATAAAATAAATATTGTACTTATTAATCCCGGCGACTTTCATACCAGCAATTCGGCAAACCGAAGAAATTACCTTGCTCCCACCGGATCGGAAGATCCATATCATACACAGTACGGGAAAAGCCTGGTGCAGATAGAAAAAGACGAATCAAACGGCTGGGATCCCGCGAAGCTGGCTGCAAAGATTGTTGTCATCGCTGAATCAAACAGTCCAAAACAGAGGTATATTATCTCATCATTTGAACAGAAACTTGCGGTTGCCCTTAAATATATTCTCCCCGGGAAAATATTCAGAATGATCC
>CAIPJU010000173.1 GCA_903865465.1 uncultured Bacteroidota bacterium | reverse complement strand
CCATATAACCCGGAACTCCAATCGCATTCCACCAATAATTATTGGCTTGCGGTCTTTCTTTTAACCACCATGCAATAGCATTTAAAATAACAGTTCGCAATTCCTTATTTCCATAGTATTGACTTTTTTCATGTTTATAATTTACTGCCAATTTTAATAATCGAACCCAATGGTCCGCTGGTGCCCATTTAGAATCTGTTTTATCCAGATAATTAATATCAGGCCAATTACCTGCTGTTGAAATATTCTTTATTAATGCATCAATACTTTTATCGGTATAATATTCTTCAGGATATTTTGCATCAACACTGATGCTATATAATTTGTCTTTGATCTTTGCGATATCATCAATGCTTTGTGAGAAACTGATGCTATGTAAAAAGAAAATGAATAAAGCCAATACACTGTATCGCTTAAACTGATATTTTGTTACATCTAAGATTGAAATCATTTCTATTATTTTTTGCTTTTACTTAAGATCTCCTCAAAATACTCCTGTGCCCAACCTTTGGACCCATCCGGGCGAATTAACCAAAAACCTCTTAATTCATCCGCGGTTTTATTTCTGTCCTGTGTTCTGGGCCCCACTTTAGGTTCATTGCAAAAGAGTTCCCAATTGATGATATAAGGAATTTTTTGGGCTATATAAACACCCATCATCAGATCCCAGAATTCACGGATGGATTCGCGTGTTTGCTTATTGATATTTTCAGGTTCTCCTATTTCACCAATAAAAACAACCTTTTTCCCTTTCATATAATCGGTAGGAATAAGCTGCTGACGGATATAGTCAATCCCCTTAAACATTTTCAATCCGTCATGCGATTTTCCATCGTAAGATGACCAGGAAACCATATCAACTTTTACTTTAGGGAGAACAGAGGCGGCAAGAGTCGGAATTCCTTCCATTCCGTCAAAAACCCTATTTACTTCTACTGCATTATAGACCTTGCATTTTGATCTTTTGATCTCGCTTCTTGCACTATCAACACCATTTTGTCTTGCATTAACCCAATCGATCATATTCTTTACACGAACAGGTGCATCTGCTGGCACGCCCACTTCTTTCCATTTTGCACTCGGTTGTGTCCCCCCACGTAATGTCCAATCTCCCTCCCACATTTCAAGTATGAAAGTCACTTCTCTTTTTTTATACTTCGTGAGTAAGTATTTAGTCAACTCATAGAATTCATTTTTGATCCTGTTCAAAGTAGGGCTTTGATCTTCAACAGAACCTGCAGCATAACCATCATTTATATTTAGTGCAAAAACTTTGAAAGGCATGTCAAATACTTCATTATAATAAGGATGTTCGGCCAATTCTTTTAAACTCATCGTTTTAGTCAATTTCCAATCAGAGTTATATTTATATCCCCCGGCATTCCCATTTGATTTAGCAAACCAAAGTTTCAGAATACCATATCCCAGTTCGTTCATTTTTTTAGCTCCTTCAATGATATAAGGCTCCTTTGTAAAACAGTATTGCCCATCCATATGTGTGGCACCCAAGCGATATTTAAGGTCGGCAGGAATAGTAGCAGATCTTGAAGGTCTGTTTTTTTCAATCAGCGAAAGTATCTGCTGATCAGTAAGTCGAT
>CAIPJU010000172.1 GCA_903865465.1 uncultured Bacteroidota bacterium | reverse complement strand
GTGCTGCCGGGATATACTTTCAGAGCTTCTTCGAGTATTGTCATAGCAGTTTCAAGATCTTCCTTTTTAAGAACATAGGCTATTCTCACCTCGTCTTTTCCGGCACCCGGTGTAGAGTAGAATCCTGTTCCCGGGGCTACCATTACAGTCTGGTTATTATAATTGAACTCCTCGAGTATCCACCGAGCGAATTTGTCGCAATCATCAATCGGGAGTTTTACCATAGAGTAAAAGGCTCCTTTTGGTTTAGGACAATATACACCTGACATTCTGTTAAGGGCCTTGACCATATAATCCCTTCGATCGGTATATTCGCTCCGAACCTTACTGAAATATTCTGCAGGAGTTTCTATTGAAGCTTCGGCGGCAATCTGTCCGAGTGCAGGAGGTGAAAGACGGGCCTGGGCAAATTTCAGGGCAGATGAAAGAACCTCCCTGTTTTTTGTTATAAGTGCACCGATACGGATTCCGCATTCGCTGTACCTTTTTGAAACCGAATCGAGAAGGATTACGTTCTCTTCAACACCCTCAAGCTGCATGGCCGAAAAATGCTCTTCACCGTCATAGCAGAATTCCCTGTAAGCTTCATCTGAGAAGAGATAGAGATCATGCTTTTTGACAATATCCCTGAGTTGTAACATCTCTTCCTTTGAGTACAGATATCCTGTGGGGTTATTTGGGCTGCAAACTATTATGCCTTTTGTCTTCGGAGTGATCTTCTTTTCTATCTCATCAATTGGAGGAAGCGAGAAATCATCTGTAATATAAGAAGTTACGGGTACGATCTTTATCCCTGCAGCTGTTGCGAATCCATTGTAATTGGCATAAAAAGGTTCGGGAGTTATTACCTCTTCGCCGGGATTAAGACAACTCATAAAAGCAAACAGGACAGCTTCGGAACCTCCGGTTGTAACGAGAATTTCTGTATGATCGATATTGATGCCTATATTCCTGTAAAAGGAGGCAAGTTTGCGGCGGTACGACTCATTGCCGGCCGAATGGCTGTACTCTATTACTTTGCTATTGATATTCCGTATGGCATCGATGGCTACCTGAGGTGTAGCTATATCTGGCTGTCCTATATTCAGATGAAACACTTTAATTCCCCTTAGTTTCGCCTCTTCTGCATATGGCACTAGTTTTCTTATTGGAGATGCAGGCATAAGCCTGCCTTTTTCGGATATAACTGGCATGATCTGATTTTTAATTTTTTAAACCGGCATAAAAATAAGTAAAATAGAATAGTGAGGAGATGATATTTATCAAATTAGGTTTTTGTTCACCATATAAAATTGAATCAAAAAAATACCGGCATTCCTGAATGCGATCATTCTAATAAATAGTGAGTAAAATCTGTTCTGGCCAGTTAGCAGACCACCTTATGTGGCGATTTTTTTTAATTTTGCATTTCATTTATTCAGGATATAATCAATAAGATATTATGGAAATTCCTTCAAAATACGAACCGGGCAGAGCCGAGAGCAGATGGTATAGTTACTGGATGGAGAAAGGGTTTTTCAGGAGTGCACCAGATGAAAGAGAGCCTTACACTATCGTAATACCACCTCCAAATGTTACAGGAGTGCTTCATATGGGCCATATGCTTAATAATACGATCCAGGATGTGCTTGTTCGTCGCGCAAGGATGCAGGGTAAGAATGCCTGCTGGGTACCGGGAACCGACCATGCATCTATTGCTACTGAGGCAAAAGTTGTGGCTAAACTGAAAGCTGAAGGAATTGAAAAAAAGGATCTTACAAGGGATGAGTTTCTTACTTATGCCTGGGAATGGACCCATAAGCATGGAGGAATAATCCTGGAACAGCTGAAAAAACTCGGGGCTTCATGCGACTGGGATCGAACCCTCTTCACCATGGACGACAAGAGAAATGACTCTGTCATCAAGGTCTTTGTCGACCTGTACAATAAGGGTTTGATTTACAGAGGAATCAGAATGGTTAACTGGGATCCTCAGGCTAAAACAGCTGTCTCCGATGAGGAGGTTATCTATAACGACGAAAAGTCGAAACTCTATTATGTCCGTTATAAAATTGTTGGTGAAGATGGATTTGTCACGGTAGCAACCACCCGCCCTGAAACAATACTTGGCGATACTGCCGTATGTGCTAACCCCTCGGATGAAAGGTTCATCCACCTTAAGGGCAAGAAGGTCATTGTGCCTATGACTAACCGTGAAGTTCCTTTTATTTTCGACAATTATGTTGATCCTGAATTCGGAACAGGTTGTCTGAAAATAACCCCTGCACATGATATCAATGACTATGAGATAGGAATAAGGCATAACCTTCCTTCAATTGATGTTTTCAATGACGACGGTACCATTAGCGATAGAGCCGGTATGTTTGCAGGCATTGACAGGTTCAAGGCTAAAGATCTTGCTGAGGCAGAATTGAGCAGGACAGGGAATCTGGTTAAAATAGAGGACTATAATAATAAGATAGGCCGCTCGGAGCGGACAAATGCCGTAATAGAACCACGTTTATCAATGCAGTGGTTTCTGAAGATGAGTGAACTCTCTGTTCCTGCACTCGATGCAGTGATGAATGGAAATGTTCAGATTCATCCTGCAAAATTTATGAATCTCTACCGTCACTGGATGGAGAACGTACGCGACTGGTGCATCAGCCGCCAGTTATGGTGGGGACACAGGATCCCTGCATGGTATTATGGGAACAATGATCTGGTTATTGCTGAGAATGTCGATGAGGCACTGAAGCTGGCAAGGGTAAAAAGCGGGAATTCATCGCTTCAGATGCGCGACCTGAGGCAGGAAGACGATGTGCTGGATACCTGGTTCTCTTCATGGCTGTGGCCCATTACCTGCTTCGATGGGATTAATAATCCGGATAACGAGGATATTAAGTATTACTACCCTACCAATGACCTGGTAACTGCCCCTGAGATACTTTTCTTTTGGGTGGCAAGGATGATTATTGCCGGTTATGAGTACAGATCGGACAAGCCTTTCAGCAATGTATATCTGACAGGTCTGGTTCGCGACCAGCAGAGGCGCAAAATGTCAAAATCTCTGGGCAACTCACCCGAACCAATCGAGCTTATTGAAAAGTACGGAGCCGACGGAGTCAGGGTTGGCATGCTCTTCTGCTCGCCGGCTGGCAACGACCTTTTGTATGATGACAGCCTCCCTGAACAGGGACGTAACTTTGCCAACAAGATATGGAATGCTTTCAGGCTTGTAAAGAGCTGGGAAATAGATCCTTCGATAACTCAGCCAGAATCATCGGCACGGGGTGTAGAATGGATGGAGGAGATTCTTGAGAAATCAATTAATGATATTGATACTGATTTCAGGAAATTCAGGATTTCCGAGGCCCTGATGACTACTTACAAGTTATTCTGGGATGAATTTTCGGGCTGGTACCTTGAAATAATAAAACCTGAATATCAGAAACCTATTGATCAGACTACCTATGATGCTACCTTAAAAATATTTGATACCCTTGTCAGGCTGCTTCATCCATTCATGCCTTTTATAACTGAAGAAATATGGCAATTGCTTTCTGAAAGGGTAGATGGTGAAAGCCTTATGATCAGTAGCCTGCCTGAAGCCAGGGAATATGACAGAGAATTTCTGGAGCTGTTCGAGGAAGCTAAAGAGATGATCAGCGCTGTCAGAACTGTAAGAAAGACAAAAGAGATTCCTCTGAAGGAGAAGCTTGAGTTAATGATCTATTCTTCGGGCGAAAACTATAATAAGACCTTCCTTCCTGTTGTTGGAAAGCTGTGCAATCTTTCGGATATTAATTTTGTTTCTGATAAACAGGAGGGG
>CAIPJU010000171.1 GCA_903865465.1 uncultured Bacteroidota bacterium | reverse complement strand
CAGCCACCGGTGGTGTCGTTGGTAATACTGTGGCTTCGACAGGCTCAGCCATCGGTTTTGCGGAGCCAGAATCAATAGTGACAGCAATGGCTTCGACGGGCTCAGCCACCGATGGTGTCGTTGCTAATACTGTGGCTTCGACAGGCTCAGCCACCGGTTGTGCGGAGCCAGAATCAAAAGTGACAGCAATGGCTTCGACAGGCTCAGCCACCGGTGGTGTCGTTGGTAATACTGTGGCTTCGACAGGCTCAGCCACCGGTTTTGTTGATTCAGAGTCATCGGTAAAACCGGTTCCTGAGCTTATCGAAGCGGTGCCTGAGCTTGTCGAAGGCACTGTTGGATCCACCTAAATATCCCCGGTGCCTGAGCTTGTCGAAGCGGTGCCTGAGCTTGTCGAAGGCAGGGAGTTCTTTGATAATTCTTTTAGTTTATTTATATCTCCATTTATTAAAGCCTCTTTTTTACTTCTGCTCCATCCCTGTACCTGTTTCTCGCGATAAAAGGCATCATCTATCCTGCTGAATTCTTCGAAATATAACAGCTTTACAGGTAAATGCTTACGTGTATGATTGGCCCCATCACCTTTCTGATGTTCATCCAGCCGCAACTCCAGATTTGTTGTGCTTCCTGTATAATAGCTGCCATCACCACATAAGAGTATATACATATAGCCTTTCATGATGTAAGCTTTATTTAAATCAAATTCTTAATAACCAATTATTTCAATCAATCTTGTTATAGCAATTGATTTTCTGAATTAGCACTAAGTTAAGCAAACTGTGCTGCAAAATCAAATAAATGTCTTGCAGATACTACTCAATTATGGTTTGCAAAGAATACTGTGGAGGGATAGGACTATTTCATTTTTAAGTACTTTAAGTTCTTCGGAGATCAAAAAGCTACATTATTCAAGCAATTTACGGATTCTGAATCCGAGGTTCGAGCCTGCTTTCTTAACTGTCAGGAGTTAAAACAGATAGAAAATATGCAAAATTGAATAATTTGAAACGATTTAAACGGATTCTCCCTGAAAACTTGTGTATTCCTTTAAACGATCAGAACACTCCTGTAATATTTCCGCCGTTCCTGCATGCGGAGCACTTCCAATTGATATCAGTGCCATTCTCATCTATCTCGCTCCAGATTATGCCTTCGCACTTCTTCCTGAAACACCGGATTTCTGTCGATTTGTACGTTGTGTGTAAATTCTCAATTGTTGCATCAATAACAAGGTAAAAGAAGGATGAGATCTCCCTTGTTGCTTTTGGCAGCTTTTTAAAGTCTTCCGCTGCTTCGTCCCGAGAGTTTTTCATACACATTAATGAGATTCTGAAGCCATTTAGCTTTAATATTTTGCCTGTTCAATATTAAGTATTTCATTCCTTAAACTATCGGTATAATCTGAATTTTGCTTTCTATTTACACCCGCCAACCCTTTTAGTGGCCGGGGCTTTTTATATCTCACTTCCCCGTTTCCTGTATAGGCTGACGCTTGATGTCACCATATGTACAAAACACACATCTATCACCCTTTTGGGGTTTTAAAATCTTCAACCAATTTGAACACTCATGGAAGACCTGGCACGAATCGGTTGTGATAGTCCTTTTATTCTTCAAAATCAAGGTTCTCTGCCGGTTTCTCAGGAAACTCCTGCGGGTGTTGTTTTAGTTGTTCAATATACTGTTCGGGAAAGGGCTGATCAAGAAACTGAGCTGTTTTATTTACTGAGTCCGGAACAACCTCCAATGACACGTTGTCGACCCAGATCTTTCCGGTGCCCTGGAGTATAAAACCAAGTGCAACTACAGCCTTTTCAGGGACATCAAATACAATCTCGCATTTTTGCCAGTCGCTGTTCCCGGTAACCGGACGGTCCATCATATTATCGAAATCGGCAGATATCTTATTACCAAAATCATCTACCCTTATCCACATTGCACCCTTAACGTCCGATCCCTGCGATTTAATATAGCCGGTCATCCTGACCCTTTTACCAGCGTATTCTTTAACCATTATGGTCTGCATCAGGGTACAGAAATCGGCAGGGTTATCATGGACAGACTCAAGTGTTGCGCATTTCCTTCCATGTTGAAAAAGTGTGCTGTCAGTTCCGGGTTTGAAATCTTCAATTTTCCCGCCAAACCACCACCCTTTCGCTCCGCTTTGTTGTTGTATGCCCAATCCTGGCGATGATTCAGAATTAATTCCTGTGAAGGCGACCAGAATAAAAGGGATAACAGTTCCTGCAAGTAAGATCCGGAATTTTGACCGGAGGAATGAAACGTGATTGTACTTCATAATAAAGGGATTTAAATTGTTTATAATGTAAAATCCAGTACAGAAAAGATATTTGGATTCTTACAGATTACCTTGTGTATTCATTTGAACTATCAGAATAACCCTGGAATGTAAATTCTTATTGACATGGGCATTCGATTTTCAAAATTTTGAAATTGTTATAAATATTGGTTATATCTGGTATCTGCAGAAAAATAGCCTGAAGGAGTGCTATGAGACCCAATACAGCAGATCCTCAACTACACTTCCCAGGCACAATCCAGAGTATCACAAAAATTAGAATGGTGCTGAAACAGACCGCACCTAACTTCCATGCTCCATTTCCTGACAATAGTCCTCTGAAGAGATTATTCATGATTATTCTTATTGAATTTTTTTTTAATCATTAAAGATAAATATAATTCATCCGTTTAACAATCATATATTGCATCGTCGGGAACATGTTTAAAATATATAAAATCAGGTTCTGCTTATCCTGGCATGTGATCAGGCGTTCACTTCCTGGAGAAATAGTCGGGCCTTTTGTTAAGGAATTACTGTCAGATTTCAGTAAAAATTTGCGTTTGATTTGAGATTTAAAACGGCAGATTGATAAAAGAAGCCGGGATTATGATTAATGAGGTATATTTTCCGTGACAATCACGCCCCGTCAGGGCTGAAGTGTCTATAGCATGTTGCACCCCCGGCTGGCGCCGGGGGTTATTCACCTGACACTCCTTCGGAGTGGGTTGGTGAACATATGTCCGAATCAGAACGATTCATATGACACCTCTATAAAACCGGACTAATCCGTGCTACCCAACCGCCACCGGATAACAGTTTCAGTTTTAATACTTCTCCTGAAGAAATTTCCCTGACAATTTTTTTATAATCTTCAGCCCGCGAGCCGGCATTCACTCCGTCTTCAATCAGTTCAATGCGATACTTTCCCGCTTTAAGGAATCCGGTTGAAATTTCAAGTGTTCTTGCATCATTATTGGTGATAGCGCCAACAAACCATTCCTCCCCCGATCTACGTGCCAGGACAGTGTATTTGCTGATTTTTCCCTGAAGCAGCTGAGTTTCGTCCCATTCAACCGGGATTTTAGTGAGGAATTGTGTACACTCTTTTTCGCGATAATAATCCGAAGGAGAATCGGGCAGCATTATCATAGGGCTGCTCAGAATCACAAAAAGAGCCATGGCATGGGCACGGGTTCCCTGTCCCATCGGGTAATCACCAAGCGGGCAGAAATTTTCTTTTGTTGAATTGCGCATGGTGGCCGGAATGTAATCCATGGCGCCTGTAAACATGCGGATGTATGGGAGCAGGTTGTGGTGTGTTGTATTGTCCCATGTGGTTCCTCCACTGTATTCAAATTCGATCAGCGCCTCGCGGGTCAGTACGTTTGGATATTTCCGGCTGAGACCGTCGGGTTTGAAGGCGCCATGAAAATCGACAACCATTTTATTTTCGGCAGCTTTCCGGGCAACTGCTTCGTAAAATTCGACCATTGGCTGGTCGTCGCGATCCATAAAATCCATCTTGATGCCTTTGATTCCCCATTTTGCAAACTGTTCAAAAGCCGGCGTCCACTGGTTTTTCAGGGCATGCCAGATCACCCAAAGCATAACATCAACACCTTTGGTTTCGGCATAAGCAGTTACCTCTGCCATGTTCAGTTCCGCGACAGGGTGAAGCAAATCATCTTTCGGGCACCAGCCATCGTCGAACAGAAAGTAGCGAAAGCCATGTGCCGCGCAGAAATCGATATAATATTTGGCGGTTTCGGTGTTTACACCAGCCTTGAAATCAACGCCGTAAATGTTGTTTTTACCCCACCAGTCGAACATCACCACTCCGGGTTTGATCCACGAAACATCATGCAATACCGTCGGCGAAGCCAGGAGGTAAACCATGTTGTTGTTAAACAAACCATCTTCATGACCGGCAACCGCGAAAATCCGCCAGGGGAAAGTCCGGGTTCCGGCCACTCTGGCAATATAATCGTATCGTTCAGCAATCTGCCCCCTGTCGTAAATATTCCCGGCATTGGAAAAACTCTTCGGATATGCCGGGTTTGTTGCAGCGAGTTCAGCTTTACCGGTACCTTTGATCCACATTCCGGGGTAAGGCGACAAATCGGCCTCGGTGAACATTACAAAGGGCCCCTGCTGTTTCTTGATCAACACCGGAAGATGACATAACTGGCCGTTTTCGATTGAACTGATTCTTTTAAATTCATACGGCGTTTCATACGACGATTTAAACGATTTTGAAGGCTGGTACCACATGGAATCGTTTTCATTGACCTGAATCCGGAGGTTTTCATTTAAAATGGTCAGGCTGTCTTTCAGTGAACCGGAATGCCGGTAGGCCAGGCCTTCGTTAAACAATCGGAAGGTAATGGCATGATTCGATTTGAAAACCACTTCCAGTTCATTATAGAGGTTTTTGTACAGAGTGCTTCGCTCGCGTATTACTGGTTTTACATCTTCATCAACCAATCGGCGATTGATTTTTTTGACCCGGAAAGCGGCAAACGGCTGATTTTCGCCAACTAACGCAAGTGTTAAACCGGAAAACCCAATCAGGCTTTCACCTCCTTTATTCATTTTCACGCTGATTTCATTTCCGATACTGATTTCGACAGTCAGTTCCCTGTTCGGAGAATTCAGAATATATTGCTGAGCCTTACCTCCTGAAAACACAAATAAGAGAATAATGACAACTGAAATTTTTTTCATGAGTTTAGAGGTTTAAAGACTTAGTTAGTTTTCAATTTCTTCCGGACTTTTTTCTCAGGTCACTTTAAAAGTTCAATATTTACTTTTACAAATATACCAAACACCAGTCTGTTATTCATTCCAGTTACTTTATTTTAAATTTACAGCACTCTTATTTTGGAATAAGTTTGACCTGGACGCTCTGAGGTAAACCAGTGAATTATTCAGAAATCACTATCTTCGGTAAACTCCAATACGGAGCAAATTATTTTATCAGGATTACTATGAAAATAAAAGGGGCCTTGGATGTTAAATATTGCATTATGATATGCATGGTTTTTATCTTAAAACTTTGTTTTGTTTCAAAAAGCTATTCACAGATTGCTCTTGATGAGGGTTTTGTCAATGGAAATAACTATGAAAAGGCTTCATTTCGTTTATGGATACCGGACAATGTAAAAACCATACGGGGTATAATTGTTATGATGCCCGGATCAAATTCTGATGGCCGCGACATGGTTTATGATACTCTCTGGCAGAAAATTGCTGCCCGTCACGATTTTGCATTACTCGGATGTTACTTCACCGATAAGAACCATCCCCACATGGAAATAGAAGAGTATGCAGATGCGAAGAACGGCAGTGGACAAGCTCTTTTGGATGTGCTTCCTGAATTTTCTGTAACATCCAGCCATCCTGAACTTTCAGAGGCTCCGCTGGCTCTCTGGGGTATGTCGGCCGGCGGTGAGTTTAACTATGAATTTGTATGCTGGAAACCCGAAAGGGTTATTGCCTTTATTGTTAACAAAGGTGGTGTTTATTACTCATCATTAGCTCCTGCCGGGGCATGGGAGGTCCCGGGCGTTTTTATTACCGGCGAAAAGGATTCTCCCTTCAGAAATAATATCATTAAAGGCATCTTTTCAATAAACAGGCGATTCGGCGCTAAGTGGATCTTCGCAGAGGAACCCGGCACAGCCCATGAATTCAAAAAATCCGGAGAATTCGCCAGGTTCTTTTTTGATAATATTATTCCGTTGCGTCTCTCTGCAGATACCGTAAATAAGATTTATAAGTTGAAGAACTTAGTAACTAAAGGTTATATAGGAATAATTCCTTCCGGAGCAATATTACCTGATATTGATAATGTTCAGGTTGATATTACATCGTGGTTTCCTAACCAGGAGATAGCGGTAGGATGGTTAGGTCTTATAAAGCAGAATTTGCCAGGTAATTGAAATTAAGAATAAAAGCAAAGCAGGTGAGAAAAATAAACTTGACTTTGGAATTTTCCGGTTGTATTTTGTGAAACAGGTGAGATATAAAGATTTATATACTCAGTTTACAATAGTAATCATATTAAGCATTCTAATAATGTAATTTGAGTATCGGGAATCATACGTAATAATTCATGGCTTGCAAGGATCCGTCCTTTGAATTTTGCTGCCGGGAATGAGTGTTTTGGAATATATGTGGCAAATGAACATCCTGGTTAAGTATTATCTAAATGAAATGCTATATTTAGCAATCAATTATTCAAAGAAAAGGTATGATTAAATACAGATTTTTACCGGTCGTCTTAAGTTTTATAGTCCTCGTGTCGGTAAGCAAACTCAGTGCGCAGGATTTAAAAGGTGACGAATTAAAATCGATGGAGAAATATGGCGGAATTGAAGGAGCAAACGGGATTGTAGCTCCTGATTTAAGGCTTTCAGCCGCGCAAATGAAATGGTGGCAGGATGCAAAATTTGGAATGTTTATCCATTGGGGTCTATATTCGATAGAAGGAAAGGGTGAATGGGCCATGTTTAATAATAAAATCCCGGCAGAGGAATATGCTAAACTAGCCGGCAGATTTAATCCGCAGCACTTCGATGCAAATATCTGGGCCAGGGTTGCCAGGGAT
>CAIPJU010000170.1 GCA_903865465.1 uncultured Bacteroidota bacterium | reverse complement strand
GATCTTTGAATTGCTGCAGTGGTTAAGTTGAAGGTTAAGAATGCAATAGAGATTTCTTTATAACTGCACGTTTTGAAAAAACAAAAATATTGAAAAATATGATTAAACCTTCGTCAATTATTTTTGTCAACTATCTTGAAAAATCAAATATAAACATCACGAATGAAACTCCTTTTCTCAAAAAAAATCCCAATTGGAACCACCCTATTCATTACCCTAATCTCTGTTATCTCTACATATTTTACAATGGATTTTTTAATCAGGTCAAACTTAATGGAGATTGACTCTTCGTACAGTTTGTCAGGTTCAAAGGCCAAAACCGGCAGTGGAATTTTTAGCTGCAGCTACAACCTGAAAAGATTAAATGGCTATAGTCTGATAAAGCCGTTAATGTTTGTTGATAACGATTGTGAAGCTGAAGATTTGAATACAGTGAAGGAAAACATTAATAAACTGATAGAGGGGTATAAGCTGGCAGGGGACTTAATTTCAGCTTCTGTATATCTAAAAGATTATTCAAAAAATGAATGGATTGGGATAAATGAAAATGAGAAATTCAATCCTGGAAATGATTGAGGAAGCTCCAGCCGGTTATGTGTTTAGAGCCTGGGTGACTGGCTGTTCTACCGGTGAAGAAGCATATACTCTGGCCATTATTTTTAAGGAGGCCATGGAAAAGGTGAAGCATCACAAACCGCTCTCGTTGCAGATTTTTGCGACCGACCTGGATGTCGATGCTGTTGAGATCGCCCGCAAAGGGATCTTTACTCCAAATATTGCAGCCGACTTGTCGCCTGAGCGCCTTAGCAGGTTCTTCGTTCCGATACCCGGGGGATTTCAGGTCTCTAACTCGATTCGGGAAATGGTGGTATTTGCACCGCAGAATTTAATCAAAGACCCCCCTTTTACCAAAATAGACTTCCTGAGTTGCCGCAATGTATTGATATACATGGAATCGGAACTTCAGAAAAAATTGATTGCACTCTTTCACTATAGCCTGAATCCTAATGGCATTATGGTACTCGGCACAGCTGAATCAATAGGCAACGATAAAAACGGGTTTATAGAATTGGATAACAAATTGAAAATTTATAAAAGGACCGAAACATCACTTCTTTCTGAACTTGTAGACTTTCCAAGCTCATTTTTCAATAACAAAAAAACAAATACTGATATAAAGAAATCTGTGAAAGCGAATGAAAATCTCCAGTCGCTGACTGAACAAATTTTGCTTAAACGCTTCGCCCCTTCAAGTGTGCTAACAGGAAACAAAGGAGATATTTTATACATCACCGGTAAAACAGGAAAATACCTCGAGCCCGTTGCAGGGAAAGCAAACTGGAACGTTTTTGCAATGGCCCGCGAAGGATTGAAGGAGATTCTCCCCGGCCTGTTTCGTAAAACACTTCTCAGTTTTGAACCAATAAAAATTAATAATGTAAAGATAGGGACAAACGGTAATGCTCAACTGGCAGATGTGACGGTCCAATGCCTCGAAAGTCCGGAAATGCTGAAAGGGATGGTCCTAATCGTGTTTTCAGAAACATCCGCTATGTCCGAACTGGAAATTGAAGTAAACCAAAAATCAAATAAAAGAACGACCTCAAAACGGCAAAGGGAACTGGAGAT
>CAIPJU010000169.1 GCA_903865465.1 uncultured Bacteroidota bacterium | reverse complement strand
CTCCTCTCAGGGAAAGGGGGAATGATATATTTATTCTGGCAGAATTCTTTCTTAAAAAGTATGCTTATAAATACGATAAACCTGGTCTTAAGATAAATCAGCAGGCACATGAAAAACTACTTAAATATAAATGGCCCGGGAATGTCCGTGAACTTCAGCATAGTATCGAAAAAGCTGTTATCCTGAGTGAATCGAACGTCATAAAACCCGATGATTTATATTTAGTGCATTCAGTCTCTTCCTATAGCGAGAACCCTTTCACAACCCTCGAAGAGATGGAAAAACATATGATTCAGGAGGCGCTGCGCAAGAATAACGGCAACTTCACTGCTGCAGCCGAACAGCTTGGAATAACGAGACAGACCCTTTATAACAAATTTAAGAAACCGATGTAATGTTCAGCAAAAATCTATATTGGAATATCATTGTCAGAGTTATTCTCATTGTGTTATTCTCTGTTATCCTGAGTTATTGTATTGTGATTGCACAGTCATTGCGCTTATCAATAATCATACTCATTACAATAGTTTTCCTCACCACCAATCTCATATCGTATCTCAACAGTACAAACAAGAAGATCAGATTTTTCTTCGATTCGGTAAGAAATGATGATTCGAACCTATCCTTTCCTGCCGAGACAAAAAACCCTGCTTTAAAAGAGTTGTATAATAGTATGAACAGGGTTAATCAGCAGATTCAGCAGCAGAAAATTGAAAACAGGCAGCAGGAACAGTATTTCAGAACACTGCTTGAAAATGTTGCTACCGGCATCATCACCTTTAATGAGAAAGGATTCATTTTGCATGCTAATTCTTCTGCAAAAAGATTGCTCTCAATTGAAGTTCTGACTCATTTACAACAGATTGAGAGGAAAGACCAAAAACTGTTTGAGGCAATAAATTGTATAAAGCCATTCGAAAGAAAACTTGTTGCAGTCGCAGCTGAAAGCGGTGAAATTCAGCTTTCTCTTAAGGCTACTTCATTTAAGACCAATGAAAATGAACTCGTTATTCTTTCCATTCAGGATATTAAAAATGAGCTCGATGAAAAGGAGATTGAATCGTGGATGAAGCTGATACGGGTTTTGATGCACGAAATAATGAATTCCATTACTCCCATAACTTCCCTTTCAGAAAGCCTTTCAAATATTTATTCTGCTGGTGGCAAACCTGTACTTCCTGAACAGCTCAATGTAAGGACCATCGCAACCACCTTACAGGGATTGAATGTAATTAAGGAGCAGGGAAAAGGTCTGATGTCGTTTGTGGAATCTTACCGGAAACTTACAGGAGTTCCTGCACCCGACAAAAAATGGTTTAGGGTGTGGGATCTCATGAGCCGTGTCAAAACTCTTTACAGCTCACTCGAGAATAGCGGCCGGCTTGAGATATCAGTAATATCTGAAGATCCTGATATGGAAATATTTGCAGACCAAAATCTTATCTCACAGGTTCTTATAAATCTTATCAGGAATGCAGCAGAGGCAAATGAAAATGAGCCTGATAGCATAATAAAAATTGTCGCAGAATCGGATAATAATAATTTCCCGCTTATATGTGTCAGCGATAACGGACCTGGCATAAGTGAAGAGAATCTTGGGAAAATATTTATTCCGTTTTTTACTACGCGCGAAAATGGTTCAGGCATCGGGTTGAGCATCTCAAAGCAGATTATGAGAGCGCATGGAGGAAACCTGAAAGTGAGGTCAGTACCCAATAAAGAGACAGTTTTTTGTATGAGTTTTCAAAGTTAAGCAGATTTTCAGTGAATAGATGCTAAATTTGCCGGCTGATCAGGGAAGATGAAAGAGAATAAGGTAACAGAACATTTTAATAATCATCCTGCAGTTCCGGCTCTTGTTGAGGCTGTGAACTCAGGCAGATCCGGTAATCTGCGGCTGGCAGGCTTAGCCGGCTCATCAAGAGCCGTGATAATGGCCCATGTGTTCCATAAGTCACAGACAACCCACGTTGCGGTTATTCCCGAAAAGGAAGATGCTGCCTATTTTTATAACGATCTCGTCTCTCTTCTCGGCGACGAATCGGTCTTCTTCTTCCCATCAAGCTATAAAAGGTCGGTGCAGTACGAACAGACAGAACCTGCCAATATTGTTTTGCGAACTGAAGTTCTTAGCCACCTTGCCTCGGGTAAGAGAAAAGGGATAATTGTAACCTATCCCGAATCGGTGATGGAAAAGGTTGTAAGCAGGAAGAATCTTAAGAAAAACACCTTCAGCATAAGCAAGGGAGATAAGATATCTCTTGAATTCCTCGAAGAGATCCTTCATGAATATAATTTCCAACGCACCGATTTTGTCTATGAACCTGGTCAGTATTCTATAAGAGGAAGCATTGCCGATGTTTTCTCATATGCCGCCGACCTGCCATATCGCGTCGACTTTTTTGGTGAGGAGGTCGAGTCTATACGTTCATTCAACACTGACGACCAGCTTTCAGTAGCGGCTCATAAGCAAATCTCGGTAATCCCCAATATACAGGATATCTCTATTGAACAGATTAATGATTCTTTCACCGACTTCCTGCCGCCATCGTCAATTATATGGATTGATGATTCTGTATATATAAAGGAGAAGATAAATAATATTTTCTCCCAGACCGAACAGAGGGAGGAATTGGGACATATAGCCGGCAAGAAGGAGACAATAATGACCGGAAACGCCTTTCTCGATCACTGCAGAAAATTCAGGATAGCCGAATTCGGAAGACAAACGCTTTTTAAAATCGATGAGCTCTTTGAATTCCATACCGAACCTCAGCCTGTTTTTAATAAAAATTTTGAACTCCTCTCAGGTAAGCTTCTTCTGAACGATACCGAAGGTTACACCACATACGTGATTTCCGAAAGCGAGTCGCAGATTGAAAGACTCAGGGATATCTTCGCAGAGATAAATCCCGATGCTCATTTCATCCCGGTTCTGCTGAATCTTCATGGCGGGTTTACCGATCACGATCTGAAGATTGCAATCTTTACAGACCACCAGATCTTCGACAGGTATCACAAATTCAAAATAAGAGGCTACTTCACAAAAAAGGAGAGCATCTCGGTAAAAGAACTTACAGGGCTTAATCCCGGCGATTTTGTTGTACATATCGATCATGGAATCGGAAAGTTCGGGGGTCTTGAAAAGATTGAAGTAAACGGAAAGGTACAGGAGGCTATTAAGCTGGTTTACAGAGATAATGACATTTTATATGTTGGAATCCATTCACTCTACAGGATATCAAAATACAAAGGGAAGGATGGTGCAGAACCCAAAATTTATAAACTCGGTTCGGGAGCCTGGCAGAAACTGAAGCTTGCCACAAAATCGAAGGTTAAAGATATTGCCAAAGATCTTATTCACCTCTATGCCAAAAGGATGGCCTCTCCGGGTTATTCATTTTCGCCCGACTCATATCTTCAGCGCGAACTAGAAGCCTCGTTCATCTATGAGGATACACCCGATCAGCTTACCTCCTCTCTTGCCGTAAAAGGCGATATGGAGGCTTCACATCCTATGGACAGGCTTGTATGCGGCGATGTGGGATTCGGTAAGACGGAAATTGCCATAAGGGCAGCATTCAAGTCAGCCACCGACAGTAAACAAACGGCGGTGCTTGTTCCTACAACAATCCTCGCCCTGCAGCACTACAAGACTTTTTCAGCGCGTTTGAAGGGATTCCCCTGCAATATTGAATACCTGAGCCGTCATAAAAAGCCTTCAGAACAAAAGGAGATTATAAAGGATCTTGCCGATGGTAAAATTGACATAATAATAGGCACTCATAAACTTGTAGGTCAGGAGATTAAATTCAAAGACCTTGGACTTCTCATTATCGATGAAGAACAGCGTTTCGGCGTTTCGGTAAAGGAAAAACTCAAGAAACTGAAAGCCAATGTTGATACCCTCACACTCACTGCAACGCCAATACCGCGAACCCTGCAGTTTTCGCTTATGGGTGCCCGGGATCTTTCTATCATAAATACTCCCCCTCCCAACAGGATGCCTATAATCACCGAGCTTCATGGTTTCAATGAAGAGATAATAAAGGAAGGTATTGAATATGAAGTAGCAAGAGGCGGGCAGGTCTTCTTCATTCACAACAGGGTTGAAAATATCAGGATGATTCAGGATCAGATACGACGGATATGCCCTAACGTTAAATCCGCAATCGTTCACGGACAGATGGACGGCACTCATGTCGAAAATGTCATGTACGATTTCATCCAGGGTGATTATGATGTGCTTCTGGCGACAACAATTATCGAGTCGGGACTCGACATTCCAAATGCCAATACCATCTTTATTAATGATGCTCATCATTTTGGTTTGTCGGAACTTCATCAGCTTAGGGGGAGGGTTGGCCGTTCAAATAAGAAGGCATTCTGTTATCTGCTTGCTCCGCCAATGACAACCCTCACTCATGAAGCAAAACGCCGGCTTAAGGCGATTGAAGAGTTCTCGGAACTTGGCAGCGGGTTTAACATAGCAATGCAGGATCTCGATATAAGAGGATCGGGAAACCTTCTTGGAGGAGAGCAGAGCGGTTTTATTGCTGATGTAGGATATGAAACCTACCAGAGAATACTAAATGAAGCATTGTCAGAACTGAGGGAATCGGAATTTGTAGAACAGCCACCGGTAACTGTAAAACCCGGAACTCCTGCTCTGAAAGAAGATCAAAAATCATATGTATCCGATTTCCAAATCGATACTGATCTTGAAATTATGTTCCCCGATGAATATGTATCGAGCATACCCGAAAGAATAAGACTTTACAAGGAAATCAATGAAATAAGCAGTGAAGAAGATCTTGCCGGTTTCAGAAAGAAGGTTACAGACAGGTTCGGAGCTTTGCCGCCACCAGCGCAGGCATTGCTGGATATTGTTAAGATTAAATGGATTGCCACCAGGCTGGGCATCGAGAAAATCCTCCTGAAAAACAATCTGATGATCGCTTACTTTATTTCGGATCATAATTCCAGGTTCTATAAGACCCAGGTTTTTATCTCCATTATGAACTTTGTAAGCAAGAAACATAAGCAGATGAGCATGAAACAGAAAGAAAAACGTCTCAGCCTCACTATTTCAGATGTAAAATCGGTTAACTCAGCAATCAGGATATTAAACGAGATCCTTGAGGCTCAGAACCAAAAGTATTAAACCCAGCATTATTGCATTCTATGAATCTGATTATAGATATTGGAAACAGCAATGCCAAGCTTGCACTTTACTCCGAGGGAAGAAAGGCAGGTGGCGCCCGTTTTCAGGATCTTAGCCCTGAAATGCTGGAGAAATTCATCTCAACAGAGTCAATTGAGAAAGCGATACTTTCATCAACCGGTGGTATCCCGGAGTTTATAAAGGAATTTGATAAGAGCAGAATTCCATTTTTACATGTTCTATCGCACAAATCTGAGTTTCCTTTTAAGATAGAATACCAGACACCTGAATCGCTTGGAACCGACAGACTGGCAGGGGTCGCCGGAGCCATTAAATATTTCCCTGGATTTGAGATACTGGTAATAGATGCAGGGACAGCCATCACTTTCGACTTTATTTCTGACAATATATATAAAGGAGGTAATATTTCTCCGGGTATATCAATGAGATTCAAGGCCTTAAATACATTCACGCAAAGATTGCCGCTGGTATCAGAATCCAATGAATTTCAATCTCCCGGAAGAAATACCCATGAAGCAATCGGAGCAGGAGTTATTACTGGGGTCATATATGAAATAAATGAGTATATTCGCACGTTTAAAAAAAAACATAGCGGTTTCAAAATAATATTAACAGGCGGCGACGGTGAGTTCATCACGAAACGGATCGAACATCATGTAACATTTTTGCCTGATATTGTTTCAGACGGCTTAAATTATATACTGGAATACAATGCACAAAAAAGAGTTTAGAATACTGTTCTTAGTACTTTGCTCCCTTTCGCTGACTTTGAATGCACAGAAACTTATTAATTCACCCTATTCAAGATTTAACCTTGGATCGCTTGAATCTGAAGGTTCATTCAGGAGCATTGGTATGGGCGGAACATCAACAGGAATGAGACAATCCAATACAATATATTTTCTTAATCCGGCCTCATACAGCAGCCTTGATACAAACTCTTTTGTATTTGATTTCGGACTTGATTACGCCTTTAACAACCTTTCGGACAATACAACCAAATTTTCATCCGATGATATTAACTTTCATCACATGATAATTGGTTTCCCCATTGCAAAAGGTTTTGGATTTGCCGCCGGTGTTGTGCCCATGTCGAACGGTTATTACAAAATTGCGGAAACAGTAACATCGACCAGTCCCGGATACGATGCCAATATAGGAGCCTATACAACAGCTAATGCAGGCACAGGTGGTTTCAACACCTATTTTCTTGGTACCGGGTTGAAACTTACCAAAAACTTTTCGGCAGGTATTAACATGACCATTCTTTCGGGACAAGTCATCAGAACAAATGAGCTTGTATTTACCGATTACTACAATGTTTATAATGATAACAATACTGAGTCTATTCAATTGCGCGGATTAAACTTTGACTACGGCCTTCAGTATTCTGCAAAGTTAAAGAAGAATTACTTTTTCAATGCCGGCATATCAGTTTCAGCCTCCCATAACTACCATACAAATTATAACCAGCTCTCTTACAGATATACTGCTTATGGTACCAGGGACACTCTCACCTACATAACCAATGATGCAACAAAGACCTTAATACCTGCAACATTACGTTTAGGAATATCATTCGGTAAGGTAAATAAATTTACTGCAGGCATTGATTACACCCAGACAAACTGGTCGAAGTCGAAAATACCAGGTGCAGCCGGGTATGTGGCTGATTCTAAATCATGGAAATTTGGCCTTGAGTTTATTCCCGACAAGTACTCGAATTACAGCTTCCTGAAAAGGGTTGAATACCGCATTGGAGGCCATATTGGCAATGATTATCTTATTGTAAATACGGCTCAGGTGAAAGAATTTGGTGCAAGCATTGGTATTGGGATACCTCTTCCACGCTCGCAATCAATGACTAACCTCTTTTTCGATTACTCCAAACGATATGGCTCTTCAGGAACTAATCTCCATACAGAAGAGTACTACTCTTTCGGGATAAGCCTTAACCTGCACGATTTGTGGTTCATGAAGCGTAAATTTGATTAAGGGGATAATGGTCGCATAAAGACCTATTGACCTTCTGCCTATGAAGCTTTCAAAATCTAATAGATACTTTGCCGGAGCCCTGGTATTGGCAATTATTGGTTGCTTATCAAATTCATGCGAAACACATACCGACTTCATTCCAAAATCAGATCTGCTCACTCTGCCTGCAGTTACCGTAAGAGACTTTGAAACTCAGTTTACCGATTCAGGAAAGCTTCAGCTTATTCTTACTTCTCCTCTTCTTGAACAATATGCCAACAAGGAATCACAATATTCAGAATTCAGATCTGGCATAAAAGCAGTCTTCTATGAAGGAAAACCAAATCCTGTTGCTTCAATAACAGGTAAATACGCGAAATACACAAACAACAATGACCTTTGGGAACTGAAGGACAGCGTAGTAGTGTTGAATGAAAGCAATGATAAGCTTGAGACAGAACTGCTTTATTGGGATGAAAAAAAAGATCTTATCTATACTGACCGCTTTGTAAAAATTAAAAGCGAAGATCAGATAATTCAGGGTTTTGGTTTTGAATCCGACTCACGCCTAATTAAACGCAGGATTAAAAAGGTAACAGCAACCATCTACCTGCCCGACAAATAAATTCTAAGGAGATTCCTTTCTTCGTGTAACTCTGTGATACTCTGTGTTTCTCCGTGTAATCGCTTTAAATGACTGTTACACAGAGTGACTTAAATCAAGACCAGAGAGCCACAGAGGCTAAACAGAAAAAAATAACTACCTTTAGGACATGAACAGCTATGTTATTATACTTCTGGCAGTTGTCCTCTCCGCATTCTTTTCAGGTATGGAAATAGCCTTTGTCACATCCAACCGTCTAAGGATCGAACTCGACAGGAAACACCATGTATTTGGTTCCGGAATACTTAAAATATTCACCGATAATCCGGGCCAGTATATTGCAACTATGCTTATTGGCAATAATGTCGCTCTCGTAATATATGGTCTTGTTTTTGCTGATATAATTAATCCAGCCCTTGAGCCATTCATAGGATCTGATCTTCTGCGGCTTATTGTGAATACATTTATTTCTACTGCCTTTATCCTCTTTGTTGCAGAATTTCTTCCCAAAACAATTTTTATTATCTCGCCCAACTTCTTCCTGAAAATATTAAGCATTCCTACTATTATTTTCTACTTTCTGTTTTACCCTATTTCTAAAGTTTCCCTTTCCGCTTCAAATCTGATAATACGGATATTTTTCAGACGTCATAATACTCTTGCCCGGCAGGAAAACGTGGTATTCAGTAAGGTTGATCTCGATCATTTTGTTAATCTGAGCCAACTGGGTAAAGATGAGTCTGAATCTGACCAGCATAATATAAAGATTTTCCAGAACGCTCTTGACTTTTCGAGCGTTAAACTAAGGGAATGTATGGTTCCCAGGACAGAAATAGAGGCAGTTGATGAATCAACATCTGTGGAAGAGCTCAGGAATAAATTTATTGAAACCAGGTATTCCCGTATACTCGTTTATCAGAATTCAATAGATAATATTACAGGTTATATTGAATTAAAGGATATTTTCAGGAAGCCTGAAAGTATCACTTCTTCTATAAGGAAGTTGGCTATTGTACCGGAAACTATGCCGGCTAACAGGCTGTTGAAGCTTTTTGTGGAAGAGAGAAAAAATATAGCTCTTGTAGTTGACGAATTTGGAGGAACTTCGGGAATGGTAACCATTGAGGATGTTCTGGAGGAAATTGTCGGCGATATTGAGGATGAACACGACACCAATGAACTAACTGAAAAGATCAACGGGAATAACGAATACATTTTCTCAGGACGATTGGAGATAGATTATCTAAATGAAAAATACAACCTGAATCTTCCGGAGGAAGCTGATTACGAAACACTTGCCGGGATGGTCATGTATTTCCACGGAAGCATTCCTTCGAACAATGAGACAGTGAGAATAAATACAGTGGTCATTAAGATCCTTAAAGCCACCAATACACGGCTTGAACTGCTTAGTCTCAAATTTGAATAGCTAAATAGTCTGAATTCAATCTCATTTTCTTTTGTGATATCACAGCCCATGGTCTCTCTCCATTCTGAAGGAGTTACACTTTAATTCGTTCATTAGCTTCCAGCCTAGCTCAAGTTAATCAAAAAGGGATAAAAAAAGCCGTCCGAAAAACTCCGGACGGCTCAAATTAGAGTTTTATATTACTATTTCATAGTATAGGTAGCAACCTTTGGAAGTGTGTAATCACCGCCCCAATAATCATTACCTGAGATTGTCCAGGTGACAGTAATCTTCTTGTTAGGAGCATCAATGGTGCCAGAACTTACAGTTAATGACATCGGTCCCATCTCGTTTGGATCAATGAAACTGTCCATCCACAATTGTTTTGCACCAGTAACGGCCATTGTAACAGGATCATAAGTTAATACTATTCCATGAGCTCCGGAGTAAACTGTACCCCAACCTGCATATACCATAGCATCTCCCAGAGGTGTAAACAGAGTAACAGTATTTGCTACAGTATTAACCTTAGCAATTACATCAAAAGTTTTACTTGCAGAAAATGTAGCGCATGCTTCAGCGGCAATACCTGAGAAAACGCTGAAATCAGGATGAAATACATCAGTTGTAAATGAGAAAACTGCACTTGTATTAACTCCTCCATAAGGATCTTTTGCAACAACTTTCCAATAGTAAGTAGTATTGAAATCCAAAGTTGGAGAGTAAGTTGCAGCTGTAAGCCCGGTAGCCACAGGGCCTGGTGCTGCAGTTGTTCCAAGGTATATATCATACGTCAGGTTATCACTTTCAGGATCGGTAGCGGTCCATGTAAGTGCAATGGCTTTGCTTACTGCAGTTGCCTGATCTGCCGGAGCTGTAAGAACCGGTACATCGGGATTTGAGTTTACCTCAAAAGACCATACAACAGGGTTATCGATTCTGATACCATTGACATCAACAGTACTAACCCTCCAGTAGTAAGTACCACCTGCTGAAACATGAGCAGTGTAGGTATTTCCTGAAATACCAGAAGCGACAAGTGCAGGGTTGCTGGCACTACCGAAATAAACATCCCAGGTGGGAGCGTTTGTTGCAGTTCCTGTCCATGCAAGATTAATAGCCTGATCTGCTCCTGTAAATGGTATGATCGAACCAACCCCAGGAGTGGGCGCTGCAGGAATTGCTGCTACATAACTTTTGAAAGCAACCGGTTCGTCCTTCTTGCAACTTTGCATTGCAACTATGCCAGCTAAAGCCAGCAGTGTTACAAAAAATAATATTCTTACTTTCATTTGAAGTCTATTTTTTGGTTAAGGTTTCCATAATTTCACGCCAGGCAGCACCATTATTATAATGATACCTTAAAACAAATGCCTGGGCATCAATATCCCAATAATTAAATGTTACACCAGTGGCACCTGTAATTAGGTCATCACCAGAATCGACCTGTTCAGTTACTTGAGCTCCGTAACCAATAATTGTTACTTTGTATGTTGATTTGGTACCAACCATTACAACCTTAGATTCATCAACAATTAAATCCATATTATAATCAGGTCCTAAATCAGCCAAATCGCCATGAACAGATTTACATGTAAGAGTACTATAATCTTTGTCCAGGTCAATATACCTGCTGCTGGCGGCAGTTGGATGCTTGAAATAACCATATGCATGATAGGTCCCCTGATATTTGTTTGCAATGGGAAGTGCCATTAACCTGGAACCCTGGTTCAATGCATCTGATGGTATTACACCTCCAGTTGCAGCTGTAATTGATATAGGCGCCATAAAGTTATCGCATGCACTTAACAAATTAGCATTCCATACTTTAACATGTACATAGGCATTCCTTGTCCCAGCTTTAATAACTACGGTAGGATTTACAATTCTAATATAGGGGTACAACTGATAATTAGCAGTTTTTAACTTATTGTACCCGGTAACTGCATCAGGATTTACTGCAAGAGTTAAAGTAATATCCTTAGTTGGCAATGCGTCGGTGGCTATGTTGACCAAAAATTTAAAATCGACAGAGTCAGGAACTGGCTGTAATGATAATGCACTGAATCCGCCTTTCCAGACCTCAGCATACATTTTTCCCTTGAGATCGCTGGTCCAATCCATCCCGACATTATCTTTCAGACATGAGTTCAGAAATAGAACAGATGCCAGGAAGGATACTATCATTAAGATTTTATTTCTCATATTTTTTTTATTTAATAGTTTCTAATTTAAGGCATATGCGATACTACCTGTTCTGCCAGAATATTTTCGATGTAAATGTATTTATCGTTCCCTGGAGAAGTACGTTGTCGTTGTTGGTGCTTATCTCGGTTTGAGGATAAAGCAGACGTACCGGAGGAGTTTCGTTAAGCTTGAGAGGATCTTCTGACCAGTGAATAAAATCAGGGAAACCTGTTCTCCTGTAGTCAGTCCATACGGGCATCGGGCTAAGGCCGTTAAGTGCACACCATTTCTGAGTTAAGATAAGCTTAATTTTATCAGCTGTTGCATCAAAATTAACAAGCTGTTTAACCTGAGCAAGATAGGCAGTGGCATTAGCTGTATTTCCGGTAGGTCCTCCTTCAAAAAGGACTGATGCTGTAACGGCTGCTTCATAAAGTGCTTTTACATCGCCGGTGATAAGACCTCTCTGAGCTGCTTCGGCCTGTATGAAGAGACTTTCGATATCGGTAAGGATAGGAGAATCCTGAGTATAAGCTTTTAGCATCCCCGGACCAATTTTTGAAGTTACACTGGGAAGGTTAAGAGGAACTGTACCAAAATAGTTACCCTGGATACTTGTTCCTGCATAAGGTGCAAAGAACCTGAGCTTACGTGGGTCATTATTAGCAATCAGGAAATCGCAAGCATCCTGACCTGCCATAAAATATGTCAGAGCATTTTGTGCGGAACCATCCTGTTTGTAGAAAGTCTCCCAGAAAGGACTCATTTTCCCTGTTGACTGAAGGAAACCAGGATTGACCCAGGCACCTTCACCAGCACCAAGATATCCTACACTTGAAGTTGTTGTAATAGCACCTGAGATGTAAGAAGCCCGGTTATCCATACCAGTTTGCTGCAACAATAATTTAAGTTTAAGAGTGTTGGCAAATTTCGCCCATCTTCCCATATCGCCATGATAAATAATGTCATTGGCGCCTACCTCAACTGCATCAGCAGGTTTGGTTTCGATAAGGTTCATGGCACTGTCGAGCTGAACAACAAGGTCCTCATAAATTGCCTTCTGGTCGTCATATTTAGGCTTCAGAATTCCAGCTTCAGCCTTAAGGGCCTCTGAATAAGGAACATTACCATAACAGTCAACAAGGTTATGATAAAGATAAGCCTTCATAATCTTAGCAATAGCCTTGTAAGGCTTATTCTGAGCATTTGTCGAATTTTTTTCGATATAATCGAAATTATTAAGAATAGTATAGGTAGTTGACCATATACCCTGATAACTGCTGTTCAGCAGGTTATAGGCAGTCATGTTCACATCCTGAGAATAGCCACCGCTGATTGACCACAAACCATACCATTCATATATAAATGGATAGTTATAAGGATTATTCAACAGGGCTGCGGTATTATTAAGCGCTGCGGGCAGGATAAAACTTGCCGGCACTGATGAGGCATTGTTCGGGTTCTTTTCATCTACGCTCAGAAAGTCTTTTTTACAGGCGCTTCCCAGAACAAGCAGTACGGTAAATAATATAAATATTTTCTTCATATTTAATAGATTTTGCTACTTAGAAAGTAAGTTTAACACTAAACCCGTAGATCCTGGTAGGAGGTGTCTGATATTCATTGGTATAACCAACGGCATTACTTGTACCCGACTGGTTATTGAACTCAGGATCGGTCCATACGTTTGAGCTCGGACGAAGCATAATAAGGTTTCTTCCTACGACACCAACCTGAGCAGCCTTAATAGCACCGCCAAGGATATTTTTCACAGGGACATTATAAGTAAGAGCTACTTCCCTTAGTTTCCAGAAAGCTGCACTGGTTACATAAACACTCTGAGTTGAAGAAAGAGTACTTCCGGTCCATGCTGTACGTCCTGCATTTTTTGTAATAACATTAGTATTCGGCTGGTAATCAGGTGCATCTGCTGTTCCATGATTGATAACCGAACCAGGGATAATAAAGTCCTGACGGCCGTTCTGTGCTGAATGCCATGAGGTACCGGTGAAATCGAGTGCACCACCAACACCGTTGTCAATAATGTTACCTGACCTGTAGTCAGCAACGATATTCAAATTAAAGTCTTTGTAAGTGAAGTTGTTCACAATACCAAGGATATGATTGGGGTTACCGTGACCCAGGATTTTTGTTGCAGGATCCCTGAGAGGATAACCTGTGGTAGCATCAACAACTATATGACCCTGAGGATCCCTTACAAAGTCAGTAACTTTTATTGCGGGGAATTGTTGCCCAACAATAGCATATGAAACATCAGCGATTGGGAGTTCAT